>NZ_CBDRFA010000009.1:0-161261 GCF_965343085.1 Nocardiopsis synnemataformans
CCCCCCCCCCCCCCCCCCCCCCCCCCCCCCCCCCTTCCCCCTGCCGTGCTCGGCGCACTCACCGACACACCGCGGACTACTGCTGGCGGGGATTCTGGTCCCAGGAGCCGTTCTGCGGCTGCTGCTGCCCGTGGACCTGCTGCGGATACTGCTGGGGCGGGTAGTAGCCCTGGTTCATCTGGTGGTGCGGGTGATAGGCCGCGTGCTGCTGCGCGTACTCCTGGTTGGCGGCCTGGTCGCGGACCGTGAAGAACCACTGGGACAGGGGCCGGTGCAGCAGGACCACTCCGGTGATGGCCAGCGGGAGCAGGAACAGCGCCCAGAGGACACTGGTCCCGCTGAACAGCATCAACGACTGTAGGACGATCTGAATGATGAGGACGACCTTGGTCATGGTCCGTGCCCAGGAACGGCCACGGGTGACCGGGACAGCTGTCACGGCCAGGAGCGCGCCGATGAGGGTGTGGGGCAGCGAGTAGCCGAACGCGTACCCCGGCTCGACGCCGAACATGGGCGCGGTGGTCATGTTGATGACGAGCACGGCCAACGAGATGGCAGCGGAGATCCAGAGCACCACGGCCAGGCCACGCACCGGTCCGGGAGCGCGGAGCTGTTCCGGGTAGGCGGTCGGGCCGGGTTGTGGAGGGTGGGGTTGCATGGAGGCCTTTTCGGTGGGGAGGAGGGACGGGCCGGAGAACGGCCGGGGGAGGAGCTCCGCCACGGTCGGCTCGTACCGTGCCCGGTAGGACCGAAATCGACGGGGACGGGACAGCCGAGGCGGAACCAGGACGTAGTTTAGTGGCCGTTCGGACACGCATCGTGTCGGATTGTCTGGCCACATGTGGCCGTGCGTGTTTCCCGGGCCGATACGTGTTGTCACTCGCCTTGCCGAATGCCTGTGTGTTTGCTCGGGCGAACTCCGAACTCCGAACAGCGCACAAAGACAAGGGGCCGTTGTTTTCCCGATGTGTCCGACGCGTGCGGTGCGGGAATGCGCCAACCCGGAGCCGAGGGTTCTCGAGGAGCTGTCGAGAACGCGGTACACGGACCCCGCAGGAGCAGTGGAGCCGATCAACGAAGCCCGCGTCGAGCCATGATGGATCGGCGCCCTTGGTCATGCCCGGTGCGGGTTTCCCGGCAGGAATTCCGCCGACGGGAGGCGGATTTCCGTCCGGTCAGCCCCTTCGTGTGGCAGCCGTACTCCGGGGGTGACGGAGGCTCTGGTGGGTGCGGGATCGCCTCCCGTCACAGGCCAGAGCCTCCGTCACGTCCGGGACGGAGGTGCGGGGCGGCTGCCGCCCCTGCTCCACCGACGGTCCCTCGGGCGCGGGCCCGCTACCGGAGCCGGACCGCTTCGCGTGTCACCACGTGCGAAGGGTCACCTCGCAGCCGCCGCCGGCGGGGACGGAGGCGTGTCCAGTTCCGGTTCCTCCCCTCGGTCGGGACCGGGACCAGGACCAGGACCGGGACTGGGCTCGGACCCGGGGCTCAAGGCGTCGAGGCGGTAGCTGTCGTGCTCGCGGAGCCAGCGCACGAGGGAGGCGGCGACCAGGCTCAGGATGATGATCAGCGGGAAGGCGGTCACGACCGACAGGGTCTGCAACGCGTCGGTGCCTCCGGCGGACATCACCGAGACCGACACCGCGGCGAGGACGAGGGCCCAGAGCACACGGTTGGCCCGCGAGGGCTCGACGTCGTTCGGCAGGTCACGGGAGGTGGCCGCGCCCATGATGTAGGACGCGGAGTCCAGCGTCGTGGCCAGGAAGATCAGCAGCAGGAGCAGGAACAGCGGGGTGATGACCCAGCTGAGCGGGAACGCCTCCAGCGTGGCGAAGATGGCCGGGACCGCGCCCTCGGACTCCAGGGTGTCGACGATGGGCGCCTCCCCCCGCAGTTCGAACGCCATGCTGGAGTTGCCGAGCAGCGCGAACGAGAGCCAGCAGCCCAGGCTTCCGAAGCCGCACATGCCGACGATGATCTGCCGGACGGTGCGGCCCTTGGAGATCTTGGCGCAGAACATGCCGACGAACGGTCCGTAGGAGATCCACCAGCCCCAGTAGAAGACCGTCCAGATCTCCTCGAAGCCGGATCCGCCGACGGGATCGGTGTAGGTGCTCATCCGGACGATGTTCTGGGCGAGCAGGCCGACGCTGTTGGTGAAGGTGTCGATGACGAAGACGGCCGGGCCCACCGCCAGGACCAGGACGCCCAGGGCGGCGGCCAGGTAGAGGTTGAGGTTGGCGAGGCGCTTCAGGCCGCGGTGCAGGCCCAGGGCGACGCTGCCCCCGAACAGCAGGGTCCACAGGCCGATGACGATGGTGTTGAGGGTGGCGCCCGGCTCGAATCCCAGCATGCGGGAGGCGCCCTCCGCGACGGTGGGCACGGCCAGGGCCAGTGAGGTCCCCGCCGCACCGATCATCCCGAGGATGAAGAAGACGTCGATCAGACGCCCCGGCCAGCGGTCGACGCGGTCGCCGAGCACTCCGCGGCAGGCCTCGCTGAGGCGCAGGCGGCGGATCCTGCGCACGTGGTAGGCGTAGGCGAGGGCGAGGGTCGGGACGCAGAAGACCGCCCAGGCGGTGGGGCCCCAGTGGAAGAGGGGGTAGGTGGCCGACCACTCGGCGGCCTCGGCGCTGTGCGGTTCGAGTTGGAACGGGGGATCCACGTGGTAGTGCGCCCACTCGATGATCCCCCAGTACATGAGGCCGCCGCCGATCGCGGCGGTGAAGATCATCGCGAGCCAGGTGGGGGTGGAGAACTCGGGGCGGTCGTCGGGACTGCCCATCCTGATGCGGCCGTACCTGCTGAAGACCAGCCAGACGAGCAGTACCGCGAGCCCGGCGACGAACCACATGTACACCCAGCCCAGATCGGACTGGAGCCAGGACAGGACGTCGCCGAGCAGGCGTTCACCCGTCCGCGGCGCGATCACGAACGGCGCGCTGAAGCCGATCACCATGATCAGCGCGGGCCAGAAGACTTTGTTGTCGATGTTCCAGCGGATGGCTCGGGTCACCTCCGGGGTCGAGGGCGTGGACTATCCAGTTACTACTGTGTTGCGCTTGACTAATCAACCAGTCAGAATCGCTTCACTGCTGTTCGCTCCCGCTGCTGACCGCTGTCGTTCTGGAGAAAAACGTGTGGTGGCAAGGGTTTGCTGAGCTTCGGCGCGATCGGAACGATGTCTCTGTAACGAAGTGGCAACCACGCCTGCGTTGCGAAAATCGCCACGGTGCTGTTACGTTCTCACCGTGAGCGACAACGTGGCCGACGAAGTGCGCGGCAGGGCCCGTGAGGCCATCCGCCGATCCGGTCTCTCCCAGCGGCAGTTCGCGACCAGACTCGGCATCGACCCCAGCAAACTCTCCAAGTCCCTGAACGGCACCCGGCGGTTCACCGCCCTGGAACTGGCCGCTGTCGCCGACGAGACCGGGGTGACGGTCAACTGGCTGCTCAACGGCAAGGACGACGCCGAGACGGTCTCGGCGGTGCCGCGCGACTCGTCGGCGGTGAGGCCGTCGTCCGCGAGCCTGGCGGACCACCCCACGGCCGCCCGGGAGCACAACCGCAGACTCCAGATCATCGAGGCCGCGTGGACCCTCATCGCCGAACACGGCTACCACTCGGTCCGCGTCGCCCAGATCGCCCAGGCCTGCGGGACGTCCAGCGCCACCGTCCACTACTACTTCCCGACCCTGCACGACCTCCTCGTGGAGGCGCTGCGCCACTCGGTGAAGCAGGCGTTCGACCGCCAGGTCGCGGGGCTGCACACCATCGAGGACCCCCACGAGCGCCTTCTCCAGCTCATCGAGCTCCAGCTCCCCGACTCGGAGCGCCTGCGGCTGGAGTGGTCGGTCTGGCTCCAGGTCTGGACGGCCGCGGCGCTGGACCCCGGGATGCGGGAGCTGCACGCCGACTCCTACCTGCGCTGGCACGAGACCATCGCCCGCACCCTGCGCGAGGGGAAGGAGGCCGGAGTCTTCGCCGACTTCGACGTCGAGGAGATGACCAGACGCCTCACCGCCCTCATCGACGGCATGGGCATCCAGGTCATGACCGGGATGCCCGGACGGTCCGTCGCCCACATGCGCAACACCCTGCGCTCGGTCATCGACAGCGACGTCCTGGGCAGCAGCGACGTCCCGGGGAACTGAGACAGCCAGCACCCGCCCCCGCCCGCCCCTTCCGGAGCCCTCTCCTCGGTTCCGCACGCCCCGAACGTGCCCCACCGACACCCGACACCCGACACCCGACACCCGACGGCCGCACGGCCAGATCCCGAAACGCCGCACACGCACGGAGACGGAGCCCCGCCTTGAGCGACACCATGAACCCCAAACCCATCCTGACCTGCGCCCTCACCGGCGCGGGGGACACCGTCGGCCGCAGCGAGCACGTCCCGGTGACGCCCAAACAGATCGCCGCCGCGGCGGTGGAGGCCGCCGAGGCCGGCGCCAGCGTGGTGCACATCCACGTCCGTGATCCCGAGACGGGCGCCCCCTCCCGCGACAACGCCCTCTACCGGGAGGTCGTCGACCGCATCCGCCAGACCGGTGTCGACATCGTCATCAACCTCACGGCGGGCATGGGCGGTGACCTGGTGATCGGCCAGGACGACCCGCTCAGGTTCGAGGAGGGCACCGACCTCGTCAACGGTCTGGACCGCCTGCCGCACGTGGAGGAACTGCTGCCCGACATCTGCACCCTGGACTGCGGCAGCCTGAACTTCGGGGACGGAAGCCAGGTGTACATCTCCACTCCGGACATGCTGCGCGCGGGCGCCAGGCGCATCCAGGAACTCGGGGTCCGCCCGGAGCTGGAGATCTTCGACACCGGTCAGCTGTGGTTCGCCAAGACGATGCACGCCGAGGGCCTCATCGACGACCCGTCGATGTTCCAGCTGTGCACGGGCATCCCCTACGGGGCGCCGTCGGACCCCGGCGTCCTCCAGTCGATGGTGAACCTGCTCCCGGCGGGCGCGCAGTGGGCGAGCTTCTCCATCGGCCGCAAGCAGATGCCGTGGGTGGCGCAGTCGGTGCTGCTCGGCGGGCACGCCCGGGTGGGTCTGGAGGACAACCTCTACCTCAGCCGCGGGGTGAAGGCCACCAACGGCCAGCTCACCGAGAAGGCCGTCGCCATCATCGAGCAGCTCGGCGCCCGGGTGGCCACACCGGACGAGGCCCGCGCCATGCTCCGGCTCCGCAGCGCGGCCTAGCCGCCGCCCCACGTCCCACACGAACCACCGACCAACTTACGGAGCACGATGACGGAGAACGCGAGAACCACCCCCGAGGCCGTGCGCACGGTCGCCTGCGTCGGAGCGGGTGTTATCGGGGGCGGCTGGGTGGCCCACTTCCTGGGCCGCGGCTACCGGGTGGTCGCCTGGGACCCCGCCCCGGACGCCGAGAGCAGGCTGCGCGGCCTGGTCTCCTCGGCCTGGCCCGCCCTGGAGGAGCTGGGCCTGGCCGCGGGGGCCGCCATGGCGAACCTGCGGGTCGTGGACACACTGGCCGAGGCCGTGGCCGACGCGGACTTCGTCCAGGAGAGCGCTCCGGAGCGACTCGACCTGAAGATCGACCTGCTGGCCGAGATCGACGCCGCCACCCCGGAGGGCGTGGTCATCGCCTCGTCCACCTCCGGCTACAGCATGAGCGAGATGCAGGTGGGGGCCCGGACGCCGGGACGGCTCGTCGTCGGCCACCCGTTCAACCCGCCCTACCTGGTGCCCCTGGTCGAGGTCGTCGGCGGCGAGCGCAGCGAGCGGTGGGCCGTCGACTGGGCCTCGGACTTCTACCGCGCCGCGGGCAAGTCGGTGATCAGCATGGATCGGGAGCTGCCGGGGTTCATCGGCAACCGGATCCAGGAGGCCGCCTGGCGCGAGGCCCTGCACATGGTCGCCGAGGGGGAGGCGACCGTCGAACAGATCGACCTGGCGATGACCAGCGGCCCCGGGTTGCGCTGGGCCTTCTTCGGCCCCTGCCTGACCTTCCACCTGGCGGGGGGAGAGGGCGGCATGGCGCACATGCTCGACCACTTCGGCCCGTCCCTGAAGTCCCCGTGGACCCGCCTCGACGCACCCGAACTCACCGCCGATCTGCGCGACCGCATGGTCGCGGGCACGGACGAGGTCGTGGCCGGGCGCTCCACCGCCGAACTGATCGCCCAGCGCGACCGCCGCCTGATCGCGGTGACCCGCGCGCTGGAGGAGGTCGAACGCGCGGAGGCCGCCGAGCGGGCGGGGGAGAACGCGTGAGCGCGACACTCACCCAGCGGCTGCGGCCCGAGTGGATCGACTACAACGGCCACCTCAGCGAGGCCTACTACGTCCTGGTCTTCGGGTTCGCGACGGACGCGCTGATGGACCGGGTCGGCCTGGACGCCGCCTACCGCGAACGGTCCGGCTGCTCGCTGTACACGGTGGAGGCGCACGTGCGGTACCTGCACGAGGTCGCCGCGGACGCCGAGGTCGAGGTCCGCACCCGGGTGATCGGTCCGGACACGGAGCGTTCGGACCGTCCCGGCGTCAGGAAGGCGCGGATCTGCCACGAGATGCGCGTCGGCGACGTCCTGGTGGCGACCGAGGAGCTGATGACGCTCCACGTCGACCAGGCGCTGGGCCGGGCGGTGCCCCTTCCCGAGGAGATCGCCGCGAACCTGGCGGCCCTCGCCGAGCCCGCACCCGACTACGTGGGCCGCGCCGTCGGCCGTTAGTCCGCTGTCGTCCGTTAGTCCGTCGTCGACCCGCGGGCGGCGAGGCGGTCCGAGAGCTGCTGGGCGGCACTGCGCGGTTCGCGGCCGAGGAGTTCGGCCAGCAGCGGGTCAGTCCGCGCGAAATGACCTGTGCGCGTGGCCTGGAACATGGTGAGCGTGAACCGGGCCGTCTGCTCCGGGACGCCGTTCGCGACCTGGTCGACGATCCACTGTTCGTCGTCGACGACGACGCGCCTGACGGTGCGGCCGGTGAGTTCGGAGGCGATTCCGGCGAAGTCGTCGATGGTGACGGCGTCGGCCGGAGTGAGGGTGACGGGGCCGTCGAAGGGGCGGTCACCGGCGATGATGACCGCGGCGGCCTCAGCGGCGTCGGCGCGATCGATCCACGCGACGGGGCCGTCCGCCGGGTGCGCCATCACTCCGGTCCGCCGCCACGGGCCGAGCAGCTGGTCGAGGTCGCCGAAGAAGCCGTTGCGCAGCGCGGTCCAGGCGACTCCCGAGTCGGCGAGGATCGCCTCGGTGGCGGCGTGGATGGCCAGGGGCGGGTACGGGCCGTCGGCGGCGGCGCCCTGCGTGCTGGTGTACAAGATCCGCTCGGCGCCCGCCTCGACCGCGGCTTCGATCGCCCTGCGGTGCTGGCCGACCACGTCGGAGCCGAGGTCGTTCGAGGAGACGAGCAGCACCTGCTCGGCACCGGCGAACGAGTCGCGCAGGGCGGCCGGGTCGTCGTAGGTGCCGTGGCGAACGCGCACGCCGCGGTCGGCGAAGTGCCGGGCCCGGGTGACGTCGCGCGCGCTGACGCCGACGCGGTGTGCCGGAACGCGCTGGAGAAGGTGCTCGACCGTGGCGCCGTTGAGGGCGCCGGTCGCTCCGGTGACGACGATCATGCTGGTGTCCCTTCCTGGGGTCTGTCGCACGTGGCCGGGCCTTGGGGCCTTGGGCGGTGACTGCCCGGTTCCCTCCGCGAGCCGGACAGCCACCCGTGCGTAAGTTGACCACCATGGTCAATTTCGCGGATGTCGGCGATCCTAGGTAAACTGACCCACCGAGTCAATTTCTGGTAGCGGTGGGGGACGGTGAGCGGCCATGACCAGTGCGGAGTCCTCGCGGCCTCGGCTGCGCGCCGACGCCCGGCGCAACGCCGAGCACATCCGCAGCGCCGCGATCGACGCCTTCCGGAACCGGGGCCTGGCCGTGCCGCTGGAAGAGGTCGCCAAGGCGGCCGGGGTGAGCAAGGCCACCGTCTTCAACCGGTTCGGCGGCCGGATCGGCCTCATCGAAGCCGTCATAGAAGAGCTCGTCGCGGCCGAGCTGTACGCCATCATCGACCGCACCCGCTCCATCGCCGACGCCGGGAAGCGGATGGGGTACTACATCACCGCGATCCGTGACCTCCAGTACCGCCAGCCCGCCGCCAACGACGTCCTGTTGCAGGAGTTCCCCCACTCGCGGCAGCTCATGGAGATCTGTCGGGCCGCGGGCGAGGCCAACGACGAACTCGTAGCGGCGGGCCGTGCCGTCGGCGCGCTGCGGTCCGACTTCACCGTGGACGACCTCCAGGCGCTGATCACCGACAACGCGCTCGCCCTCAAGCACGGGACCCGTCCGCACCGCGGGGACTACGACCGTCGCACCACCTTCCTCCTCGACGGAATCCACCGGGCCGGGGCCGCCGACCGCGGATAGGACGGCGGTCCGCTGACGGCGGACGCGGTGCGACACCTGACGCGTCGGGATCACCCCGCGACCAGCCGGGGGACGAGGTAGACGAGCTCGAAGGCCTCGTAGGCCGCGCCGACGACGAACAGCGCCAGCGCGGGCAGGCTCAGCCAGCCGATCTGCTGGAGGCCGTGGAGGTAGCCGCGACGGTGGTCGGGAGCGCCGACCGTCGCGGGGCGCAGCCAGGCCCTCCCGAGGAGGTAGGCGCCGAGCATGACCAGGGCGTAGGCCTGGAACTCGATGACGAGCGTCAGCGAGTGCGGGATCATGAGCGTGGCCGTGGTCGCGTCGACCGGGGCGAGGATCACGCCGGTCTCGTACGCCTTGTAGGCGAAGAGGGGGATACCGGCGAAGGGCACGATCATCGAGGGCAGCAGGATCCTCAGGATGACGACGGTCAGCACGTTGACCCCGAAGATGGTCAGGCCGAACAGCCAGGGGTTCGCGAGCAGCTCACCCACCAGGACGGCCGTCCCGTCCTCCTGCTGGGAGCCGACCTGGGCGGCGTTCAGTTCGGGGAAGGCCAGGGCCGCGCCCACGCCGACGAGGAACACGCCGTAGGCGATCGCGTTCATCACGAGGTAGGCGCGCAGGTTCGCGCGGATGATCCGGAAGGGCTTGCGAAGGTTTCGCACGTGTCTGTCTCCGTGTTCGAGAGGGCTGACGAGCCGCCGGGGCTCCCCGTACTCGGTGTTGCGCCGCCGCAACGCGCGCCCCGTCGCAGAGGCGCGCAAGCTCGGGGCGGTCACGCGGTGCGCGGTCACGCGGTCAGCGGCGCGGGCGCCGGGTCGCGTGTCGCATGCGGACCACCCTCACTCCAGACCATGGCCTCGGGGCAGGGTCAAGCTCGGGTGGTTCCGCCACGTCGGCGGTCAGCTGCTGCCGTCCAGCAGCGCGTTCCACCGCAGTCGCGTCGCCCGCTCCACGCTGGAGGTCGAGGCGCAGAGCCCGAGCGCGATGTTGAGCCACAGCGGCAGGTCGACGGGCGAGGCGAAGGTGCCGAAGCGCTCGGCTATCGGGGGCACGTGCGAGACCCCCTCGACGATCTGCGGGACGACGAGGACGACCGGCACGATCAGCAGGATCAGCGACACCGCTCTGACCAGGCGGCCCAACGCCGGGTGCTCGCGGTCGAGACGGGCGCGACGTCCCTCCGCCGAGCGTTCGTCCGGAACGAGCTGGCGCGCGTCGCCCTCGGCGGTCACGTAGTGGCAGCGCCTGAGCCCCCGAAGGCCGTGGACTCCACCTCGATCACCCCTCCCCGCACCGGGAAGACCGCTGGGAGGGTGGACTCCAGGTGGTGCCTGCCGTCCAGGTAGAGGTGGGCCCTGCCCTTGCCGTCCTCGGTCATGACCCGCTGCCAGTAGGGGACGTCGACGGTGTGGACCACGCGGCGCCCGTCGCCGTCGGTCAGGGGCAGGTGGAACAGGGCGCGGGAGAGCGGCTGCCACCAGCGGAAGCGCTTCAGCGGACGGCCGTTCCCGCTCCTGATCCGCTTCGCCGCCCTGCGCTGCCTGCGATCCTTGATCACTTCGGGCTCCCTGTCCGTTCGCGAAGGTCGGTAGCCGACCCGGCGCGGAACCGGAACCGCCGCATGCTCGTCGCCGCTGGGGGCGTACCTGGCCTGCGCGGTCGCGAACCGGTCACGATCGGCACTCGCCCCATTGCAGAGCCTGCCCCCGGGGCAGGGTCAAGCCTGGATCGCGCCGCGTCGGACACGGCGGGCGAACGGGAGACGCCGCTTGACCCTGCCCCCGGGGCAGGGTGTGGACTGTGGACAAGCGTGGGGTGTGGCGCTGCCCGCGGTCGCGGCGGAGGAGGAGGCATCGCGTGGCCTGGAGTACTCAGCAGCTCGCCGAGCTCGCCAACACGACGGTGAAGGCCGTCCGGTACTACCACAAGATCGGCCTGCTGGAGGTGCCGGAGCGAACGGCGAACGGATACAAGCAGTACCAGGTATCACACCTGGTCCGCCTGCTCCAGATCAGGCGGTTGAGCGATCTGGGAGTTCCGCTGTCGGAGGTGGAGTCGATGGGACGGGCGGACGAGGACCCGGACGAGGCGATCCGCGTGCTGGACAGGGAGCTGGAAGCGACGGTCGACCGGCTCAACCGCGTGCGGGCGGAGCTGGCCGTCATCCTGCGCCACCGCGCACCGGCCTACGTTCCCCCCGCGTTCGCTCCGGTCTCCCGTGAGCTCTCCGAGAGGCAGCGATCGTTGCTGATGGTCTACTCGACCGTTCTCAGCGAGGAGTCCGTCGAGGAGTTCCGCGCACTGATCAGCGAACCCGACGACACGGACGAGGAGTTCGAGGCCCTTCCCGCGGACGCGGACGACGCCGCGATCGACCGTCTCGCCGCGCGCATGCTGTCGGTCGTCCGCAGGGGGCGCGAGGAGAACCCGTGGTCGGCCGACCCCGCCGTCGACGCGCCGGGTGGCGCGGAGCACGCCGAACGGACGATGGCCGAGGCCATGGTGCAGTTGTACAACCCCGCGCAGCTCCGTGTGCTGAAACGTGTGAACGCCCTCCTCCAGGAGGAGGCTTCGGAGGCGGGCGAAGACGCGTCCTGACGCCTCCTGACGCGCTTCGGCCGGGAGCCCGAGGGGGCAGCGCTTGTCCCCGTGCCCCCGGCGGGCTCAGACCGGAGTGGACCCGCTCGAAGCGGGGCGCCGTCGCGCCCTCACCAGCTGGGCGAGCAGGGCCAGCACGGGCAGTTCCACCAGCGGCCCCACCACCAGCGCGACCGCGATCAGGGGCCGGTCGGGGAAGGCCGCGACCGCGATGGCCAGCGCGATGGGCGAGTTGCGGGCCGTGGTGGTCATGACCAGGGTGACCCCCTGGTCCGCCGGGAGGCGCAGCATCCGGGACAGGCCGGTGGCGACCAGGGGCAGCGCCACGAAGAAGACCGCCAACGGCGGCAGCAGGGCGAGCAGGTCGGCGCCGTGCTCCAGAACGGTGCGGGCCTGCCAGGCGAACATCGCCAGCACGGCCGTGTACAGCAGCGGCAGGACCAGGCGCCCGGCCGGAACGGTGACGAAGCGCTCGCGCCAGGCGGTGCCCCCCAACCGGTGCGAGGCCCAGCGCAGCGCCATCGCCAGTGCCAGGGGCACCACGAGGACGAGCAGGACCGACTCGGCCAGGGTGGCGGCGTCGACCATGGCGGCCTGCCCGCCCAACAGCAGCACGTACACCGGCAGCAGGACGAGCTGGAGGATCAGGTTGACCGGCAGCAGGGCGGCGGCGATGCCGGTGTGCCCGCGCGCCATGGCGGTGAAGACCAGGTACCAGTCCGTGCACGGGGTCACCAGCAGCAACAGCAGACCGATGCGCAGGTCCGGTTCGCCGTCCAACAGCCCGACGCCCAGAGCCCAGGCCAGGGCCGGGGTGAACACGAAGTTGAGCACCAGGCTGACGGCGACCAGGGCCTTGGCGCGCCTGACCTCGCCCACGTGTGCGGCGTCCATCTGCACGAACACGGCGGTGAGCA
The DNA here is from genome assembly GCF_965343085.1 of Nocardiopsis synnemataformans. NCBI lineage: Bacteria > Bacillati > Actinomycetota > Actinomycetes > Streptosporangiales > Nocardiopsidaceae > Nocardiopsis > Nocardiopsis synnemataformans. The sequence continues at coordinate 11,919 of NZ_CBDRFA010000009.1, forward strand.
TCACCAGCAGGGCGGGCAGCACCACGTGCCCGGCCGCCGGACCGATGGGCAGCAGCAGGCCCGCTGCCAGCCCTGCCACGGCGGCCAGGGCCACGAACAGGCTCTGGAGGCGTTCGGCGAGCGACATCGGTTCAGTTCTCCCCGGCGGGCTCGGGGTCCAGGGCACCGAGCAGACGGGCGGCCTGCCCGGCCGGGGAGTCGGGGTCGGGGCGATGGCCGGGGTGGATGCCCGCGTGCAGGTGCACCCGCTGCGGGGTGAAGTCGATGCGCAGGTCCAGGAAGGCGCAGCACTGCTGTTCGGCCGCGGCCAGCTCGGCGACCTGCCCGGCCCGTTCCAGGGGCAGGCTCCAGGAGCTGCCGTGGGTGCGCTGAGTGCGGGCGGCCTCGATCAGTAGCTCGCGCCAGGCGTCCAGGCGGCGTTCGTGGTCGCCTGTCTCCAGCAGGCAGGTGGCGCCGCTGGTCTGGGCCAGGGGCAGGGTGCGCGGGTGCGCCGCCTGGCTCGGCGGTGCCAGGTCGGCCAGGAAGGCGCATCCCGGATCGCAGGGGGCGTCGCGGTCGGGGAGCTGGTGCAGGCGGGTGTGGGCGGTGCGCAGCAGCGCCTGGAAGTCCGCCAGTTCGGCGGCTTGGGCGCGGGCCTGTTCCAGGCGTTGCTCCAGGCGCGGGCTCAGAGCGGCCTTGACGCGCGAGCAGGGGTGGGCCGCCCACAGGGCGGTGAGTTCGCCGATCTCCTCCAGGGCCAAGCCCAGGTGTTTGGCGGTGGTGATGAACGTGAGCCGGTCCAGGGCGCGCTCGTCGTAGAGGCGGTACCCGGCCGAGGACCGCTGCGCCGGGAGCAACCCGCGCTCCTCGTAGTAGCGCAGGGTGGTGGCCGCCACGCCGGAGCGTTCGGCCAGTTCGGAGACCCGCATCAACACCATGGGCACACGGTAGACCTTCGAGTCGACTCGAAGGTCAAGCCCGGGGCGTGCACGCGCCGTGGACGGCTCTGCCGCGCAGCGCTCATGCTTCTCCGTCGGTGGTCTCGGAGCGTGTGCTTCGGGAGGCTTCCTTCGGGGCCGGATCCTTCTCCTTGGATCCCCTCGGCCCACGCGAGCGGCTCCACTTCCAGGCACCCGCCACAAGCAGGGCGATCCCGACCGCGCCGAGGACGAACACGTCGATCCCCGTCCCGCCGACGGCGAAGAGCCACTCCTGGATCCGGTAACTCTGGTCGTCGAACGCCCCGATGCCGCCGAAGAGGGTCGCCGTTCCGTCATAGAGCAGGAACACGACGCCGATGGCGATGAACAACAGGCCGGACCGCGTGCTCATGGTGTGCACGCGCACGGGGCCGAGGGAGACGGTGCGTCCGCGCAGCCAGCGCCAGGGGAGCGCGCGTCAGGCGTCGTCGAGGTCGACGGTGGGCAGGGGCCTGACCGCTGGACCGTTGAGGACGCTGCCGTCGGTGTCGTAGCGGGAGCCGTGGCAGGGGCAGTCCCAGCTGGTCTCCGCCGCGTTCCAGGCCACTCGGCAGCCCAGGTGGGTGCAGTTCAGGCTGACGGCGTGGAGCCTGCCCTCCGCGTCGCGGTACGCGCCGACGGAGTCGCCGTCGACCTCGATGACTCCGCCCTGCCCCCGATCCAGGTGGCGGCCGTGGTGGGGGCGCAGTCGGCCCAGGTGTCCGCCGACCAGGTCCGCGCCGACCTTGAGGTTGTCCTTGACCAGTTGTCCCACGGCCTTGGCGTCACCGATCCGGGTCGCGTCGAACATCGGCAGCCAGGGGTTGTCACGGCCCCGCAGGATGTCGCTCAGCATGATGGCGGCGGCGGTGCCGTTGCTCAGGCCCCACTTGCTGAACCCCGTCGCCACCAGGATCCGGTCGTTCGTCGACGAACGACCGATGTAGGGCACCTGGTCGGTCGTGGTGTAGTCCTGGCCCGACCAGCGGTACTCCACCGCGTCCACGTCGAAGGTGGACCTGGTCCACTGCTCCAGGTCGTCCCACATCGCCTGCGTGTCCTGCCCGGTACCGGTCTCGTGGCCGTTGCCCACCACGACCAACCCGTTGGACCCGCGGTCCAGCCACGGCCGCGTGGACCTGCTGGGCGAGTCGACCGAGATCGCCATCTCCTGTGGTGCCGGGCCGAGGAGCCGGGCCGCCAGTCCGAAGGATCGGTAGGGGCGCGTCCTGGCGAAGTACCCCCCGATCATGTTGATCGGCAACAGCGTCGCCACCACCACGAGGTTCGCGCGGACCGTCGCGTCCGCGGTGCGCACCCGCACGGTGCCGTCCCGGTCCTCCTCCACGTCCAACACCCGGGTGTGCTCGAACACCCGCGCACCGGCCGCTGACAGCGCGTCGGCCAGACCGGCGACATACCGGCCCGCGTGGAAGTGCAGTTGGTGGTCGAACCGTACCGCCGCCTCGATATCGAAAGGCAGATCGGTCGTCTCCACCAGCGAGACCGGAAGGCGCAGGCGTTCGGCCGCGGCCACCTCCTCCTCCAGGGTCCGGCGCTGATCGGGGTCGCGGGTGTAGGCCAGGGCGGGTGCGCGGGTGAGGTCGCAGTCGATGCCGTATTCACCGGCCAGCTCAGCGACCAGTTCCACACCGGCCTGGTTGGCGTCGGCGTACACGCGGGCCCGATCCTGGCCGTACCGGTCGATCAGCCGCGCGTAGACCAGCCCGTGCTGGGAGGTGACCTTCCCGGTGGTCTGCCCTGTCGTGCCCTGTCCCAGGCGTCCGGCTTCCAGCACCGCGACGCTGCCAGCTCCGGCCCGCCGCGCCAGCAGTGCGGTGGTCAGCCCGACAAGGCCGCCTCCCACCACCGCGACATCGACCTCCACGTCCTGGTTCAGACGGGGAAACTCCGGTCGGTCCTCCACGACCGTCCACACACTCCTGTGCCGCATCCTTCGCCCTCCCGGTCAAGTCCACTGGTGCCGATGCCCTCATGGACCGGAGTCCGAGGCGCCCCCGTCAGCCCGGCGCCTCGACATGGACGCCATCGGTTCCCCTGGAGCTGACAGTGCCTACACCAGTACCCAACGTTCCCGGCCGTTACCGCCGGAGTCCCGGACAGGACACAACCCCAACGGTCCTGGTTGGTGCCAGAGCTGTTTGGTGTGTACCAGGAACTTTCCACAGGATTCGCGGAACGGACGGCGAAGAGGGAGAGTGGTCCGTAGTTTGGAACTTCCTGGCGTGGCAGTGCTTTGGTGCTCGGTGGGTTATTTGAGCCTGTTGGAATCTATGGTGCGTTTGTCTGTTTCTGAAGAAGTTGGAAAAACGACTGCTTGTCACCGGTAAGTTCGCAGGTCGTTGACTGTGCTCCCCGCGCACGCGGGGATGGTCCCTGTGCCCCCCACCCCAACCGAGGTCATCGCGTCGTGCTCCCCGCGCACGCGGGGATGGTCCCAACGCCACCGACACAGCCACCCTCCGACTGGGGTGCTCCCCGCGCACGCGGGGATGGTCCCCGCCCACGCGCACCGTTCCGGAGATAGCGGGGCGTGCTCCCCGCGCACGCGGGGATGGTCCCCTGCCCCGGGGTGTGCGCAGCGCGCGTAGCGAGTGCTCCCCGCGCACGCGGGGATGGTCCCCTCGGCCAGAACATCACACCCAGCCAGTTCAAGTGCTCCCCGCGCACGCGGGGATGGTCCCGCAACACCCTCGCGTTCGCCCTCGACGCCCTGGTGCTCCCCGCGCACGCGGGGATGGTCCCACCGAGCTGGGCCTGGCCATCGATCCCAGCAGGTGCTCCCCGCGCACGCGGGGATGGTCCCGCGTTGGTGCGGTCAGGTTCAGCCAGAGAGCCGTGCTCCCCGCGCACGCGGGGATGGTCCTCAGCGACGGACACCAGCAGCGGGGCGGCGTTCGTGCTCCCCACGCACGCGGGGATGGTCCCATGGCCGGACACTGGCCCGCCGAGTTCACCGGGTGCTCCCCGCGCACGCGGGGATGGTCCCGCGGGTAAGTCCTCCGCCGTCAAGGCAATGCTGGTGCTCCCCGCGCACGCGGGGATGGTCCCCCCGTTTGGCTGGACTTCGACGGGGATATCGCGTGCTCCCCGCGCACGCGGGGATGGTCCCGCGCGCACCCCCCAGTAGCGCGGACGTGGGAGGTGCTCCCCGCGCACGCGGGGATGGTCCCTCGCCGACGGCGGCGAGCTGGCCGCGCTCGGCGTGCTCTCCGCGCACGCGGGGATGGTCCCTTCGTCGTCAAGGACGGCATCGCCTACGAAATGTGCTCCCCGCGCACGCGGGGATGGTCCCAACGTGTCGTTCGGCGGGGACATGCCGTCCCGGTGCTCCCCGCGCACGCGGGGATGGCCCCGGAAAACTGCTCGACGGCTTCGCGGCGCCCTGACACAGTGGCGCATTATGACGAGTTCCGAACTGGTGAGCGCCGCGGACGTGCGGCTCATGCAGGGGCTGGCGCAGCGCGTCACCGCCACCCGTCCGGACCTGGTGAACAGCGACGCGTCGTTCGGCGAGCTGGCCTGGAACTGGGGCAGGGGGCACGCCAGCGACGGCGCGACCTGGCCGCGTCGCCTGTGGTTCTCCGGCGGGGAACTGGTGGCGTGGGGCTGGGCCCGCCTTCCGCGCCGGGTGAGGCTGAGCGACGGCTCCGTCAGGGAGGTCACCAGTGCCTACTTGATGTACCAGGTCCACCCCGACCACGCCGGGCTGGTCGACGAGGTGATCGACTGGTACGAGGCCACGGCGGCGGGCGTCGAACGCACGGTGATACCCAGCGCCGCCGACGGGTTCGCCCTGGAGCGGTGGGCGGCGCACGGCTATGAGACCGACCCGGACTCGCTCGGCGACAACGGGTCCTGGACCCAGCTCAACGAGCGCGACCTCACCGACGTGGAAGAGCCGGTGCTGCCGACCGGATTCCGGTTCCGCACCGCCGACGAGGCCGGACCTGAGGCCGCGGTCCGGGCCCATCTGGACGCCTGGGCCCCCTCGGCGTACACGGTCGAGGCCTACCAAGGGGTCCGGCGGGCGGCGGGGTACCGCGGCGACCTGCACGTCCTGGTGGAGGCGCCGGACGGAACGATGGCGTCCTCGACGATCATGTGGTTCGACGAGGCCAACAGGACCGTCGAGTTCGAGCCGGTCGGCACGCATCCGGACCACCGCCGTCTGGGACTGGGCAGGGCGATGCTCCTGCACGGGATGCGTCTGGCGCGGGCCGCCGGGGCCACCCACGCGACGGTCGCCTGCCTGGGCGCGCCGGGGCACCCCCAGGCGCGCGGGCTGTACCACAGCGTCGGGTTCCGGATGCTCACGCGGGACGCGCCGCTCATCAGGACCACGACCGCGGAGTGACATCCGTGTGACTTCTGAGGCACAAGACAGGTGTGTGATCCCTGGTGGCTCGGGGTAGGGGCGGGCCAGTAATCCGACAGGGAGGAGGCCGGACATGAGCGTTCCGGAGGAGTCGAGGCCCAAGACCACGGACACCGACCAGGTCGTCGACGCCGACCACAGCGACGACGCCCGCGAGCCGGACACCCGAGGGGAGCTGGAGGCCGAGCTCCAGGACAGGATGGAGGAGCAGGACCTCAACCGCGAGGACTTCGGTACGGAATGAACCGGCTACGGTCCCGGGGACGCACCGCCCGACGGCGGCCCCGGGACCGGCGTGTCCGCGCGGCGACCGGGTAGGCCGACCGCATGAGCGACCCCTCCGCGCACACCGCTCCCGAACCCCGTGACCCCCTCACCCGTCTCCGCCTCCGTGCCAACCGGAGCGAACGCAGCAGGAAGATCTTCTACGGTCTCTACCAGGGCCTTTCCTTCGGCTGCGTCATGGGCTTCGCCCGTTTCCTGCTGAGCGGGTCCGACCCGTGGATCTCGCTCCTGTACGGGACCCTCATCGGCACGCTCTTCGGCTCGTCCATGGCCCTGTTCGTCACTCCGCCGCGTCCGCGGGTGTCTCAGGACCCGGCGGTGCAGGCCGCCGTCTCCCCGGAAACCCTGCGTGCCGCCACGGACCGGCTGATCGTCGGCCGACCCGGCACCGACCCCGAAGCCAACCGTGTGGCCGCCCTCCAGGCCGAACAGGTGCTCAACGCTCCCTCCGTGAAGATCCCGGTGGCGGTGGCGGCCCTCATCGCGGCCGTCTGCTCCCTGGGCGCCCTCGCACTGCCCTCCGGTGAGGCAATGGACTTTCCGCGCGCCCTGCTGGGGACGGTAGCCCTCGCCTGTGTCCTGATGCCGTGCCTCCTGCTCCCGGCGCGGCTCCTCCACCGGCGGCGCAGCAGGGAGTTCCTGGCATTCCACACTCCGCCCGGACGGGACCGTTCCGACTCCGGCCGCGACTGACCCCAGGCCCCCGGTGCAGCGCGTCGGCTCCGACCGCCCCCGCCCGCGGGCGGATACGCTGTCCCGGTCCGCGCGAGGCGCGCGCGGACCCGCGAGCAGCGAAAGCGAGACGATGAGCCCTTCGATCGCCACCAACACCCGGGTCGACCTCGACGGCCTGCTGGAGTTCGTGCGTCCCCGCCACCACGCGCTCCTCATCACCCGCCGCGCGGACGGTGAGCCCCAGGCCTCCCCGGTGACCTGCGGCGTCGACACCCAGGGCCGGATCGTGGTCTCCACCTACCCCAAGCGCGCCAAGACCCGCAACGCCCGGCGCGACCCCCGGGTCAGCGTCCTGGTCCTGTCCGACGACTTCGACGGCGCCTGGGTCCAGGTCGACGGCGAGGCCGAGGTCATCGACGGGGAGGACGCGGTCGAGCCCCTGGTCGAGTACTTCCGCGTGATCTCCGGCGAGCACCCCGACTGGGACGAGTACCGCCAGGCCATGCGCCGCCAGGGCAAGTCCCTCGTCCGTGTCACCCCGAAGCGGTGGGGTCCGGTCGCCACCGGCGGCTTCCCCGCCGACCGGGTCTGAGCCCGGCCGCCGATCGCGGTCTCAGCCCAGGACGGAATTCCGCCGACCGGGTCCGAGCCCACCCGCCCAGCCGCCGCGGCGCCCGGGTCACCGCCCCGCGGGCGGCGGCCGCCAGTCGTCGTCCGGAGGCGAAGCCCCGCGGTCGGGCGGGTCCCCTCCCTCGGGCGGCGGCTTCCAGTCCTCACCGGACGAGGTGTCCGCGGTCCCCTCCCCGGGCCGGGCGGTTCCCAGGCCGGGGATGCTGCCCCTGTCCCAACCGGTCGGGTAGCGCCTGCCCTCCGGCCGCTCCTTCCAGTAGTCCGGCGAGCGCACGGCCTCCTGCTTGCGGATCGTGTCCCTGCGGATGATCCACAGCACGAGGAAGATCACCCCGATCGGGATGACGAGGGCCATCAGGATCCCGAACAGCCCGCCGAGTGTCGGCCACTCCATCGCCTTCCTCCTTCAGCTGGGGGCACGGCCCCTCACAGGGCCGCGAGAAGTTCACGGCACGCGCACTCGCAGCGGCGGCACGCCTCGGCGCACACCCAGCAGTGCTCGTGCTGAGCGGCGTGCCGGTCGCACTCCTCGCCGCACAGGCGGCAGGCCTCCGCGCACGCCTTCACCAGAACCCGGACGAGGGTGTCGTCCTCCCCGGTCCGGCGGGAGAGCACCCGCTGGGTCGACTCGCACACGTCGGCGCAGTCCATGTCCAGGCGAACGCACGCGACCAGTTCGGCCACCGCCCGCTCGCCCAGGCAGGCGTCCGCGCACAGCACACACGCCTGCGCGCACGCGCCACAGGCCTCGATGCAGGACCGCACCTTCTCCTCGACACCGTCGCCCCGGCGGTCGGGGCGGGTGTCCAGCATCTGTTCGACGACGCTCATATCTCCTCCTCGAACGTTTCCGGTCCGGACCCAGGGCGGATCCGGACCGGGACCTCAGAACGAGAACCGCAGTGCGAAGTGGTTCAGCGAGGCGGGAAGGCCCGACGCGGGCAGCGGGCCGCCCGCGTCCACGCGGGTCAGGTCCCGGCCCCGGAGCAGGGCGCGCAGGTACAGCGACACCGTCAGCGGCACCAGGTCGCGCGCCGCGCACCCGGCGGGGCCGTAGCTGAAGGGCACGATCCCCGGCTCCGCCTCGGCGCGCCCGTCGAGCCAGATCTCCGGCTCGAACGCGTCCGCGTACGGAAGCCGTGAGGAGTCCCGGTGGAAGTAGGAGCTCGCGATGAGGAAGGCCGTTCCCGCCTCGAACACCTCCTCCCGCCAGGCCGTCTCCCGCGTGCTCTCCCGGATCACCATGAGCGTGGTCGGCCACAGCCGCACCGACTCGAGCATCGTCGCCCGCAGCAGCGGCAGGTCGAGTCCCTCGCGGCCGTCGGCCTCCTCGCGGGCCGCGTGGGCGCCGGGACTGAGCGAGGTCAGCAGCGCCAGGGACCGGAACGCGGCGATGGCGGCCGCGTCGAACGCGAACAGCCAGTGCGCCACCTGGTCCTCCGGCCGCACGTCCGCGCCGTGGCCGTTCCCGGTGGAGGCCGACGCGCCGCCCTCTCCGCGGCCGCCCCCGTCATGGAGGTCTCCGCCGTGACCGCCTCCGCCGCTGTGGGGGCACCCGGCGGGCGACTCCGCGGCCGCCGCTCCCGCGACCAGGCGGGCGGCGAGGCTGCCCGGTTCGGCGCGTTCGACGTTGGCGCGCACCCGCCCGAGGAACTCCTCCCTCGCCGCGTGATCGGCGGGAGCGGCGTAGGCCCAGTTCGCGCGCGAGCGCAGGACGTGCAGGAGTTCGGTCGTGCGGCGGTCCTCCGCGGCGAACGAGCCGAAGACCACGCGCCGGGCCATGGCGTGGAAGGAGTCGGCGAACCTGCGCCAGTCCAGCACCTCCCCGCCCCGCAGGGCCAGCCTGAGCGCCAGCGCCTCGTCGTCCGCCTGCCCGGCGATGACGTCCCCGTCGGGGTGGATCGTCTGACCCGGCACCAGGGCGGCGACGTTGGCCGCGCGCCGCCCGGGCCGTGCGTCGTGGTCGGAGATCAGCACCCCGTGCGGTTGGAAGTGGGAGAGCGCGCCGCGCTTCTCCATGCCGCCGGGGGAGAAGGGTTCGGGCGTCTCCCGCAGGAGACGGCCCACGTCCTTCGCGGACAGGACCAGGGCGAGTCGCCGCCCCGCCAGGCGCAGCGGCAGCGGGTCGTCGCCGTGGCGCTCGCGCAGACCGCGCAGGAGCGAGACCGCCCTGCGGTCGGCGTCCAGACCGGCGACCAGTCCCGTCATCAGCGGTCGGCGCACGATCACGCCCCGCGCCAGGTTGGGCAGCACGACCGAGGAGAGCACGCGTGCCGTCTCCGCCGCGGTGGGGCGGCGCGCCTCCCGCCGGAGTTCCGCTTCCGGACGGGGCCTCGCGTCCTGTGGCGGGTGCGCTCCCTGTAGCCGGTGTGCCTCCTGGTGTTCTGTGGGCATCGAGACCGTCCCCCTCGATCGGTTCGCTCCGGTGGGTCGCTGTTCCCGGCTCCGGCCTCCCATGCGCCCCGTGAGCCCCGGTCCGGGTCCCTCACTCCGTCCCCTGCCCCGGTCCGGGCGTGTCCGAACAGGGGCGTACGGGACTTCTGTGGCTTTCGGGGTTGCCGTGCGTTGTCCGGTTCTCTCGCTCCCGAGGTCGGGTGCGTCCTGCCTTCACAGGGCCGAGGCGCCTTTGCGCACGCGGGCATCCCCGCTCAGACGCCTGGCCAGCACGGCGGTCTGCGAGGTGCCTCCGCACGCGCGGGCGCCCCGGCCCTCATCGGACCGGGGCGCCCTCCGTCCCCCGGCCGCGAACGGCCGCGGGTCACCGGCCGCGGGTCACAGGTGGTCGCGGGGCAGAGTCTCGGTCCACTGCCGGGAGAAGACCCGCTCGTCGTTCTCGAAGGCGTCCAGCGTCGCGTACACCCGGAACTCGGTCTCGGTGCACTCCATCGACGTGTGGGTCTCGGTCCGGGTCCGCCACCCGTCCCGCGCGAAGCGCATCGTCCACGTCGACTCACCGCGCGCGGACGTGAAGTCGCCCGCCACGGACTCGTAGTACTCGTAGGCGCGCCGCCCGACGTCCAGGTCGATGTCGTCGAAGTGCAGGATGCCGCCGTCCTTGACGATCTCCAGAGCCGACCGGGTGTCCACCAGGTCCCTGTAGACGGTCCAGCTGTGCTCCGGCTTCTCCCGGCGCGTCGTGGAGATCTCCGGCGCCGACTCCGGCTCCCCGAAGGGCTGCGGTTTCGGCTCGTCGGCGTCCGAGCGCGGACGCACCGGCAGCAGCAGCCTGCTGTGCTCCGGGTGCACGGTCAGCAGGGCGGGCTTGGGCGGCGGCCAGGCCAGCGGCCAGTAGGAGGTGGACAGCGACAGCCGGATGCGGTGCCCCACCGGGAACGCCTGCGCGACACCGTTCATCGTCACCCTCACCCGGTAGATCTCGCCCGGTTCGAGCTTCTCGGGGTGTTCGTGGCTGTCGCGGTGGGTGAGGTTGAGCAGCCCGTAGGTCACCCGCGTGGCGCTGCCGTCCGGCGCGACGTCCACCAGCCTGGCGGCGACCATGGCCACCGGTTCGGTGACCGACACGTCCAGCTCCACCTCGGCGGCGCCCAGGATCTCCACGTCCTCGGACAGGACGTCGCTGTCGAAGACCAGGGAACCGCCGTCCTCCTCTCGCTGGTCGTAGGGCAGGTCCGGCGGGGCGTTGTAGGAGGCCCACTTGCCCGCGAACTGGCCCACCGTCAGCGGCGACCGCACGGTCAGCGACTCCGAGTGCACCTCCTCACCGGGGCGGCCGATCCGGTACCTGGCCAGCGGGTAGCCGCGGTACTCCACGCTCGGCGAGGGCCACTCGGCCTCGCGCACCCACCGGCCGGGGCGCTCGGTGTAGGCGGTGGAGGGAGGCACGCTGTCCTGCATCCACGCCCACAGGGACGGGCCCTCGTCGACACCGTTCTCCCTGCCCTTGAGCCAGCGGTCCAGCCAGCGCACGACCTCCTGGAGGTAGCCGATCGCCGGGCCGGGGCTGCCCATGTGCGGGTAGCGGTGCGACCAGGGGCCGATCAGCCCCCGGCTGGGCGCCTCCAGGTTCTGGAGCAGCCGGAAGACGGCGTTGGAGTAGCCGTCCGCCCACCCGCTGGAGGCCAGGACCGGGCACCGCACCTTGGCGTAGTTCTGGCTCACCGACGCGTGCCGCCAGTAGTCGTCGCGCCGCTGGTGGCGCAGCCACTCCAGGACCCACGGTTCGGTGGCCTCCAGCCGCTCGTGCCACATCCGCCGCCATGCGTCGCCGACGGTCACCGGGTCCGGCGGGCAGGTGCCCGCGGAGAACATCGTCCCCGCCTCGGCGAGGTTGTCCGACAGCAGGCAGCCGCCCATGTAGTGGAAGTCGTCGCCGTACCGGTCGTCGGTGAAGGAGCTGATGACGATCGCGCCCAGGCTCGGGGGCTGGCGGGCCGCCACCTGGAGCGCGGCGAACCCTCCCCAGGACAGCCCCATCATGCTGGTCTGGCCGTCGCACCAGGGCTGCTCGGCCAGCCAGGCCAGGACCTCCTCGGCGTCCTGCTGTTCGCGCTCCAGGTACTCGTCGGTGAGCACGCCCTCGGAGTCGCCGGTGCCCCGCATGTCCACACGGACGCAGGCGTAGCCGTGCCCGGCGATGTAGGGGTGGTGCATGGAGTCGCGCACCGACGTCAGGTCGCGTCTGCGGTAGGGGATGTACTCCAGGACCGCCGGGACGGGGGACACGTCGGAGGAGGTCGCCCGCCACACCCTGGCGGCCAGGTGCACACCGTCCGACATCGGTATCCACAGGTGCTCGTCCTCGTGGACGGCGTTGGGCAGGTTGTTGACCACGTGCATGGACCGGGGCCCCTCCTAGTGTTCGGCCAGTTTGTCCTTCGAGCCGTCTTCCTCTTCGAACTCGAACCCGAGCTCCTCCACGCACCGCTCGTACTTGGCGCGCATCTCGGTCTCGCCCTCGGCGCCGATGGTGATCTTGGCGAGCTCGTAGCTGTAGCTGTCCTGGGCGTTCATGTCCGAGAGCCGCTCGCCCTGCTTGGGCACGATCTCGATCGTCACGCCGGGCAGGGACTCCTCCAGCGCGGCCACCTCCTCAGCGGTGGGCACGCGCGCGGCGACACCGTCCTCGAAGCGGCGGTAGTACCACTCCGCGGCCACCTGGTAGTCGCCCCGGGCGCCCTCGTCCAGGGCGGGGTCCTGGCCGAAGCCCAGCCGCAGCATGCGCTCGTGGTTGGCGACCCCGTCCACCAGTTCGAAGAGCTCGGCGTGGGACTGGGAGTGGCGCGTGTTCACCTCCAGCAGGCCCAGGTTCCCCTCCACGGGGTCGTAGAAGAACTCGACGCTGAACGTGGAGTTGTCCATCCCGACCCGCTGGATGACCTTGACGGCGACCTCCGCCATCCACCGGGACACGTGCTCGGGGAGGCCGGAGGGGTACTGGTGCTTGAGGAACACCGAGCTGCCCGGGTAGTCGACCGAGTCCAGGGCGCCGTAGACCACGACCTCGCCCTTGTACACGTAGCCCTCGACGGCCGCCTGCACGCCCTGCATCGCGGCCTCGGCCAGGCAGGTGCGCCCGCCCACGGAGGAGATCTCGGGGGGCAGGTCCACCATGTCCAGGATCTGCTCGAAGGGGCGGCCGATGCGGTCGATCCCGTCGCGGAGCAGGGACACCGCCTCCTGGAACCCCTCGTCGTCGTTGACCTTGTAGGCCAGCTCGGAGGAGGCCGACTTCACCGGCTTGAGCCACATCGGGTAGGTCGGGCTCTCGGGGGGCCGCGGGTTGTCCTCGGACAGCTCGACGAGGCCGAAGGCGGGGTACTCGTCGATGACCTTCCGCTGTTCCAGCCTGCTCCAGTACTTGTGCTCACACTTGACGAAGGACTCGAGGGTGGCCGAGGGGAGGCCGCGCCGGGAGCACAGGATGGGCACGAACAGGGTCACCGGGAAGTCCCAGTAGCCCACGATCGCGTCGACGCTCCCGTCGAAGTCGTCCAGGATCCTCTCCGCCTTGGCCAGTAATTCCTGGATGTCGACCTCGCCGACCTGGAGTTCGTCCAGGTTCAGCAGCTGGTGGAACTCGCAGTGCTGACCCGTGGGGGTTCTGCGCAGGATCTCCAGGTTGTGCTCGTCCAGGCCGACCACGAACACGTTCTTCACGGCTACCTGCACCGCCTTCCTCTTCTGGGCTCCTCGGAGCGGGGATGCGTACGCATGCGCCTAACCCGTGGCGGGTGCCCCAAACGCTGGCGTGTCACGCCTCACGCCGCGGAAGTGCTGGTCGTCGCACCGGGACGGTGCGCGGCGCGGCGCGGCACGCGCGGGCCCCGCCGCGGACGGTCGGAGGTCCGCGGCGGGGCCGGTGGCGCACCAGGGGTCAGTGGGGTGGCAGCGCCGTCAGCGTGCGGCCCGGTGCCCCGTGACCCGCCTGGGACCCTCCTGCCAGCGCACGGTGGGGCATGCGTGACCGCGGCCCGGGCGAGGGCGGGCGGGCCTGCCGTCAGCGCGTGCGGGGGGCGTACCGGTCGATCTCGGCGAGCTCCTCGGCGTCGAACTCCAGGTTGGCGGCCGCGGCCACGTTGTCCTCCAGCTGCGCGACGCTGCTCGCGCCGATCACCGCGGAGGTCACCCGGTCGCCGCGCAGCACCCAGGCCAGCGCCATCTGGGCCAGCGACTGCCCGCGCCGCCGGGCGACCGCGTCGAGCCCGCGCACCCGCTCCAGCACCTCCTCGGTGATGCCCTCGGCGTTCAGGAACGGGCTGCTCCCGGCCGCCCGTGAACCCTCCGGCACACCGTGGAGGTAGCGGTCGGTCAGCAGCCCCTGAGCCAGCGGGGAGTAGGCGATGGAGCCCGCGCCGACCTCGTCGAGCACGTCGAGCAGTCCGTCCTCCACCCACCGGTTGAACATCGAGTAGGAGGGCTGGTGGATGAGCATCGGCGTGCCCAGGTCGCGCAGGATCGCCGCGGCCTCGCGCGTCTGCCCGGGGGAGTAGTTGGACACGCCCGCGTACAGGGCCTTGCCCTGGCGCACCGCCGTGTCCAGCGCGCCCATGGACTCCTCCAGCGGGGTGTCGGGGTCGGGCCGGTGGTGGTAGAACACGTCCACGTACTCCAGGCCCATGCGCTCCAGGCTCTGGTCCAGGCTGGACAGCAGGTACTTGCGCGAGCCCCACTCGCCGTAGGGGCCGGGCCACATCAGGTACCCGGCCTTGGTCGAGACCACGACCTCGTCGCGGTAGCGGCGCAGGTCCTGGGCCATGACCCGCCCGAAGTTCTCCTCCGCGGAGCCGGGCGGGGGACCGTAGTTGTTGGCCAGGTCGAAGTGGGTCACGCCCAGGTCGAACGCGCGCAGCAGGATGGCGCGCTGGTCCTCGATGCCGCGCTCGTGGCCGAAGTTGTGCCACAGCCCCAGGGACAGGGCGGGCAGTCGCAGGCCGCTGCGGCCGCACCGCCGGTAGGGCATCGTCTCGTACCGCTCGGGGGCGGCGACGTAGGTCATGGAATCTCTCCCTCGTGTGGCTGTGCGCCCGGCCGTTCCGCGCGGGCGGGTCGACCGGCGTGCGGAGAGTACAGCGCGCGGGGGAGGCGCATCCACAGCGCCCCCGCACCGGCGGTTCGGAGCCGTCCCGTGCCGTGTTGACCATGACCGTCCCCCCTCCTCTCGCACGGGCGCGAAGGAAGCCCGCCTTCGGTGGCCGGAGCCCCTCTCCGGTACCGAACGGCCGTGGCCACCTGCGGTTTCGCGTTCGGTCTCACGGGTAGCCGTACGCCTGTCACCCCGGTTCCGTACAGACAGAAGAGGGAGTGAACGTCGATGCAGCACGAGACCCAGCCCCCGATCGAGGGCTACGAGGGCCTTCCGCTGGGGACGCTCCAGCACCGTGTCCGCTCGCTCGACGCCGACCAGATGCGCCAGCTCATCGGCTACGAGTCCGACCACGCCAACCGGATCAACGTCCTGGAGATCCTGGAGCACCGCCTGATCGAACTGGAACAGGGCGCCGAACCCTCCGGGGGCTCACAGGACTTCCAGCCCGAGCGCCCCGGTCCGCCCACCGGCGGCTCACCGGTGAGCGAGGACACCGCCGCTCCCGCGTTCAGCCCGCCGCCGCAGGGTGTCCCCAACCAGCCCGCCAAGCCCAAGGGCGACTATCGGCCCGGCGGCCAGTGAGGCGGTCCCCGGCCCCGCCGGGACACGGGACACCGGACCGCGGCACCCGTGTCCGCGGCGGCGTCCGCGGTCCCCGCCACCGCTGACGGGGACCGGCCCGGGGACGTGGACCGGAGCGCGGCCACCGGCCGTTTTCGCTCCGCCGCCTCGGGTAGCCGTACACCCACATCCCCCCGGAACGCTCTTCTCCGACGCACAGGGAGTGACATGGCGCTGGCATCCACCGCGGGCCCGGCCCGCGGCCACGGCGGACGGGGCGGCCGGTGATCCGCGGCAGGGCGCCCCTGGTCCTGGCCGGTGCGGGCTGGGCGGCGTCCCGACTCAGGGACAGACGTGACCGGTGGGACGAACCCGAACCGCGGCGGCGCCGCCGACGCGGCGGGACGGTCCCCTGGATGGTGGCCGGTGCGGCCCTGGGCCTGGGCGCCGCGGCGTTGGCCGACGCACGGCGGCCCGCCCTCCTGGACGGCAGGGTCGCGCTCATCACCGGCGGCTCCCGCGGGCTCGGACTCCAACTGGCCCGCGAGTTCGGCCAGCGCGGCGCGTCCGTCGTGATCTGCGCCCGCGAACAGGACGAAATCGACCGGGCGGTGGCCGACCTGGAGGAGCGGGGCGTGCGGGCGCGCGGCGTCCGGTGCGACATCCGCGACCCCGAGTGCGCCGAGGGCCTGGTCGAGGAGGCCATCGCGGCCTTCGGCCACCTGGACTTCGTCGTCAACAACGCGGGCATCATCCAGGTCGGGCCGCACGAGACGCTCTCGGAGAGCCACTTCCGCGACGCCATGGAGACGATGTTCTGGGCGCCGCTGCGCATCTCCCGGGCCGCGATCGGCCCGCTGGAGCGCACCCGCGGCTCCCTGGTCACCATCACTTCCATCGGCGGCCACCTGAGCGTGCCGCACCTGCTGCCCTACTCCTGCGCCAAGTTCGCCGAGGTCGGCCTCTCCGAGGGG
This sequence comes from Nocardiopsis synnemataformans, assembly GCF_965343085.1. Taxonomy (NCBI): domain Bacteria; kingdom Bacillati; phylum Actinomycetota; class Actinomycetes; order Streptosporangiales; family Nocardiopsidaceae; genus Nocardiopsis; species Nocardiopsis synnemataformans. The sequence continues at coordinate 27,927 of NZ_CBDRFA010000009.1, forward strand.
CTGGGGGCCGAGGTCGCGCGCCGGGGAGTGCGGGTCACCACCGTGGTCCCGGGCCTGATGCGCACCGGCTCCCACAAGGCCGCCGTCTTCTCCGGCGACCCCGAACACGAGTACACCTGGTTCTCCCTGGGCGCCGGGCTGCCCCTGGTCTCGGTGAGCGCGGAGCGCGCGGCCCGCCGGATCGTGGAGGCGGCCGCGCGGGGGCGCAGCTACCTGGTGCTCACGCCACTGGCCCGGGCGGCCATCGCCGCCCGGGGACTGTGCCCCTCCTTCGTCCAGGGCGCCATGCGCGTCATGGACCGGGTCCTGCCGGACCCGGGCGGACCGGTGGAGCGCAGACCCGGACGTGAGGCGGACGACACCGTGGTCAACCGGGTGCTCAAGCTGCCCACGGCGCTCAACGAGCGCGCGGGCGGGCGCCTCAACCAGAGGGACGACGAGGGCGGCGGCGCGTCCGGAGGCCGGGAGCAGGGCGCGGACGGATCGGAAGGGCCCGGGCCGGACGGGCCGGGGCCGGACGGGCCGCGCGAGCCCGGACGGTGAGCGGAGGCCGCCGCAGCGAACGGTGACCGGCGATCGCGAATCGGGGGATCACGACGTGACGCGTTTCGGATACTTTCTCGCCAGCGAGGAGCACGGGCCGCAGGAACTGGTTCGCCAGGCGCGGGCCGCCGAGGAGGCCGGGTTCGACTCCCTGTGGATCTCCGACCACTACCACCCCTGGCTGGACGCGCAGGGGCAGAGCCCCTTCGTGTGGTCGGTGGTCGGCGCCATCGGGCAGGTGACGTCCCTGCCGGTCACCACGGCGGTGACCTGCCCGACCACGCGCGTGCACCCGGCGGTGGTCGCGCAGGCCGCGGCGACCGCCGCCGCGATGGTCCGGGGCGGGTTCACCCTGGGGGTGGGCACCGGCGAGGCGCTCAACGAGCACATCCTCGGCCAGCCCTGGCCGCCCGCGGCCAGGCGCCTGGAGATGCTGGAGGAGGCCATGGAGGTGATGCGCAAGCTGTGGACCGGCAAGCTCGTCACCCACCGGGGCCGCCACTACGAGGTGGACACCGCGCGCCTGTACACGCTGCCGGAGGAGCCGCCGGGGATCTACATGTCGGCGTTCGGCCCCAAGGCCACCGGGTTGGCGGCCAGGGAGGCCGACGGCCTGATCCAGGTGGCGCCCAGCGACGAGACGGTCGAGAACTTCCGCGCCGAGGGCGGCGACGGCAAGCCCGTCCAGGGCGGGCTCAAGGTCTGCTGGGCCCCGAGCGAGGCCGAGGCCCGGCGCGTGGCGCACGAGCGCTGGCCCAACGAGGCGCTGACGGGCGAGGCGCCCCAGCTGCTGCCGCTGCCGCGCCACTTCGAGCAGCTCACCCAGGGCCTGGTCACGGAGGACATGGTGGCGGAGGAGATCGCCTGCGGGCCCGACCCGGAGGTGCACGTGGCGGCGATCCGCCCGTACCTGGAGGCCGGTGTGGACGAGGTCTACGTCTGCCAGGTGGGCGACGACCAGGACGGCTTCTTCGCGTTCTACGCGGAGGAGGTTCTGCCCCGGCTCCGGGCCGGGGCCTGACGAGCGGCGCGGTGCGCGGGCGGCAGAGCCCGCGGGCCGCGCCCGTGAGGAGGCCGGGGCCTGACGAGCGGCGCGGTGCGCGGGCGGCAGAGCCCGCGGGCCGCGCCCGTGAGGAGGACACATGCACACCCGTACCCGTGACGGCACCCTGCGCGAACCGGATCCGATGCCGCCGGACCCGTTCCCTCCGACCCCGATGCCGCCTCCCTCCCCGCCCGAGCCCGTGCCCGAGCCGGAACCGCCCGGCCCGGTACCGGTCCCCGAACCGCCGGGTCCGGAGCCCCAGCCCGAACCCGCCTGAGACGCCCGCCGGACCTTGGAGCGGGTAGGTCGTGTTCCTTGGACCATTTCGGGCTCGCGACCACCGGGCTGCCTCTCGCCGCGCCGGTTTCGCCTGAGAGGCCAATCAGGCTGACCTGAGCGAACCGTCTTGCGAGAGATCGCCCGGACGCCCGGAGCGCACGCGTGCGCGGACGGAACCGTGGCCGGATCGGCGGTGACGGCGCGAAGCCCCGGCGCACGCGTGCACGGAAGTGAATCCGTTGCGTCAGGGGGATTGTCCCGTGCGTGATGACCGGCCTAGGTTGCACGGGAAAGACTCCTTCCGGTGCGGACCGCCCAGCCGGGCGGCGCCGGGCCGTCATCCGCTGGAGGAACCACAGTGGCGCAACCCCCCACCCCCGCCCGACGGCGTCCCGCCCCGATCCGCACCGCCCTCGCGGGCGCGCTCCTGCTCGCACCCCTCGCGCTCGTCGCCGCACAGGCCCCGGCCGCGGCCTCTCCGGCCGCTCCGGCCGCCCCCGCCTCCGCGGTGACCGAGGCACCGGCCCAGGCCGCCAGCCCCGTCGAGGCCCACGGCCAGCTGCGGGTCTGCGGCCTCAAGCTCTGCGACGAGGGCGGCGACACCGTCCAGCTCACCGGGATGAGCTCCCACGGCCTCCAGTGGTACGGCGACTGCCTCACCGGCGGGTCCCTGGACGCGCTCGCCCACGACTGGAACGCCGATGTCATGCGCGTGTCCATGTACATCCAGGAGGGCGGCTACGAGACCGACCCGCGCGGCTTCACCGACCGGGTCCACGAGCTCATCGAGGAGGGCACCGCGCGCGGCATGTACGTCATCGTCGACTGGCACATGCTCACGCCCGGCGACCCGAACCACAACACCGACATGGCGCGCACCTTCTTCTCGGAGATCGCCTCCGTCCACGCGGACAAGGACAACGTCCTCTACGAGATCGCCAACGAGCCCCACGGGGTCTCCTGGGACGCGATCCGCGGCTACGCGGAGGAGATCATCCCGGTCGTGCGCGCCGGGGACCCCGAGGCCGTCGTGCTCGTCGGCACCCGCGGCTGGTCCTCCCTCGGCCTGTCCGAGAGCTCCGACCACACCGAGATCACCGCGGACCCGGTCGACGCCGACAACATCATGTACGTCTTCCACTTCTACGCCGCCACGCACGGCGACTTCCACCGGGAGGGCCTGCGGGCCGCGGCGCGGGACCTGCCGCTGTTCGTCACCGAGTTCGGCACCCAGGAGGCCACCGGCGACGGACCCAACGACTTCGCCTCGGCCCAGGCCTACCTCGACCTCCTGGCCGAGGAGCAGATCAGCTGGGTGAACTGGAACTTCTCCGACGACTTCCGCTCCGGCGCGGTGTTCGAGCCCGGCACCTGCGCCGCCGACGGTCCCTGGACCGGAACCGAGTCGCTCAAGCCCGCGGGGGAGTGGATCCGCGACCGCATCCGTGAGAGCGGGGTCGCCCCGACCGACCCGACCGACCCCACCGATCCGACGGACCCGACCGATCCGGACGGATGCGAGACCCAGGCCTGGTCCTCGGGCGAGGTGTACACCGGCGGCGACCAGGTCAGCCACGGCGGACGCCTGTACCGCGCCCAGTGGTGGACGCAGGGGGAGGAGCCCGGGACCACGGGTGAGTGGGGCGTCTGGAGGGACCACGGGTTCTGCTGACCGTGACGCGCGGGGCGGGCCGGGAGGCCCGCCCCCGCGCACCCGAACCAACCGGGCACGGCGGAGCCGCCTTCAGTACGACTGCACCGTGGAGATGCGCAGCTCCCCCTGATCGTCCACGTCCACCAGGACGTGGTCGCCCGCCACGACCTGCTGGTCCAGCACCATGCGCGACAGCCTGTTGCCCACGTTGCGCTGGATGGTGCGCGCCAGCGGCCGGGCGCCGTAGGTGGGCTGGTAGCCGCGCTCGGACAGCCACCCCACCGCCTCGTCGGTGAACCGCACGGTGATGTCCTGCGCCTTGAGCCGCTCCTCGGTGCGCTCCAGCAGCAACCGGGTGATCCGGCCCAGCTGCTCCTCACCGAGCTGCTTGAAGACGATGACCTCGTCGATGCGGTTGATGAACTCGGGGCGGAACTCCTCGCGCAGCCGCCGCATCACCCGCTGCTCGGTGTCGGGGTCCATCTGGCCGTCGGCGGTGAAGCCCATCGGCGCGCCGCCGGTGATCACCTCCGACCCCAGGTTGCTGGTCATGATGACCACCGTGTTGCGAAAGTCCACCGTCCGGCCCTGCCCGTCGGTCAGGCGGCCGTCGTCCAGCAGCTGGAGCAGCAGGTTGAACACGTCCGGGTGGGCCTTCTCCACCTCGTCCAGCAGCAGTACCGAGTACGGGTGGCGGCGCACCGCCTCGGTGAGCTGGCCCGCCTCCTCGTAGCCCACGAACCCCGGAGGCGCCCCGGTCAGGCGGCTGGCGGTGTGGCGCTCCTGGAACTCGCTCATGTCGACGCGGACCATGGAGTCCTCGGACCCGAACAGGGCCTCGGCCAGCGCCCGCGCCAGCTCCGTCTTGCCCACGCCGGTCGGGCCCAGGAACAGGAAGCTGCCCACCGGCCGGTCGGGGTCGCCCAGACCGGCCCGCGAGCGGCGGATCGCCTCCGAGACGGCCGTGACCGCCTCGTCCTGGCCGATCACCCGCTCGTGCAGCACCTCCTCCAGGTTGACCAGCCGGTCCCGCTCCTCCTGGGTCAGCTGGGAGACCGGGATGCCGGTGCTGCGGGAGACCACCTCGGCGATGTCGGCGCTGGTCACCTCGGGGACCGACGAACCGGTTCCGCGCGCCTGGTGGATCGAGCCCCTGGCGGTGGCGATCTCGTCGCGCAGCGCCGAGGCGCGCTCGTAGTCCTCCTGCTGGACCGCCTTCTCCTTCTCCTCCTCCAGGCCCTTGAGCCTGCCCTCCAGCTCACGCAGCCCGGAGCTGGAGGACTTCAGGCGCAGGCGCACCCGCGCGCCCGCCTGGTCGATGAGGTCGATGGCCTTGTCGGGGAGGAATCGGTCGGTGACGTAGCGGTCCGACAGCTCGGCCGCCGCCACCAGGCTCTCGTCGGCGAACCGCACCTGGTGGTGGGCCTCGTAGCGGTCGCGCAGCCCGCGCAGGATCTCGACGGTGTCCTCCACCGAGGGCTCGGACACCTGGATCGGCTGGAAACGGCGCTCCAGGGCCGCGTCCTTCTCGATGTTCTTGCGGTACTCGTCCACGGTGGTCGCGCCGATGATGTGCAGCTCGCCGCGGGCCAGCGCGGGCTTGAGCATGTTCCCGGCGTTCATGGACCCCTCGGCGGCACCGGCGCCGACGATGGTGTGGATCTCGTCGATGAAGACGAGCAGCTGGTCGGACTGGGCGCGGATCTCGTCCACGATGGCGTTCAGGCGCTCCTCGAAGTCGCCCCGGTAGCGCGTGCCCGCCACCACCCCGGCCAGGTCGAGCTGGACCAGGCGGCGCCCGAGCAGGGTCTCGGGGACGTCCTCGTCGAAGATGCGCTGGGCGATGCCCTCCACGATCGCGGTCTTGCCCACGCCCGGGTCGCCGATGAGCACCGGGTTGTTCTTGCGCCGCCGGGCGAGCACCTCGATGCACTGCTCGACCTCGTCGTCGCGTCCGACCACCGGGTCCAGGCGGCCCTCCCGGGCCAGCACGGTCATGTCGGTGCCGTACTCGTCCAGGGTCGGGGTGGCGGAGGGCTCGCCCTCACCGTGGTCGGCGGAGGGCGGCGCCCCGGCGGCCTTCTGTAGTGACTGCGGAGTGACCCCCGAGCCGCGCAGGAGCTGGCCGACGGCGCTGTCGGTGTTGACCGCCAGCGCGAAGAGCAGGTGCTCGGGCGTGATGCTGGAGCTGTCCGTGGCACGTGCGATCTGGAGGGCGTCGAGGAGGGTGCGCTTGGCGGCGGGGGTGAGCCGTGCGGAGCCGCGCACCGACCTCGGGGTCTGCGACACCGCCTGGTCGATCACGTCGATGATCTGCTGGGTGTCGGAGCCGCTGTTCTGCACCATCTCCCGTGTGGGCGGGTAGCGCAGCAGCGCCCACAGCAGGTGGACCGCGTCGACGTCGGCGCTACCGGCCTCCAGGGCGCGGCGCACCGCGGCGTCGGCCACCTGCTGGGCCTCGGGGCTCATCAGCTTGGACAGGTCCACGCGGCGGACCGGTCCCCGGGCCCCCAGGAAGCGCGCCAGGAACTCGTCGAAGGATCCCGGGTCGCTGCCGCGATCGTCGGGAAGGTCGTGTGTCATGTCGTCTCGTCCCCCGTGCGTGCGGTAGTGGCTTGTTCACTCTAAGTGAGCGCTCGGAGTTTGTTCGGTAACGGTCGTCGGCGTGGGGACCGAACGCGCGCGAGGGCGGCCGGCCCGTACCCCCGCTGCGCCGGACGAGCCCACCGGGGGCCGCGCCGGGCCAGCTTGTCCTCCGTCCCGCCCGCTACCCGGCCCGGCGCGGGGGTAACACCGGGCGCCGGTCAGCCGGGGCGGTGCCGCCACAGTCGCACCGACACCACGACGATCGTGCAGGCCAGCACCACAGCGCCGACCACGGAGGCCGTCTGGAGCGCGGTGCCCAGCGCCGTCTCGGCGGCCTCGCGCAGCGCGGCCCCCACCGCGCCGCCCAGGTCACCGGCGACCGCCGCGGCGGTACCGACGCCCTCACCCGCCGTCTCGGCCGCGTCCGCGGGGACACCGGCGGGCACGGAGCCCTCCAGGGCGCCCCGGTACACCGCCATCCCCAGTCCGCCCAGCAGTGCCAGGCTCAGCGTCTGCCCCATGCCCGAGGCCACGTCCACCACGGCCGAGGCCGTCGCCGTCCGTTCCTGCGGCGCGGCGGACAGTGCCACCTGGCTGCCCAGCGTCATCGCCGGGCCGCCGCCGAGGGAGAGCAGGACGGTACCGGTGACCAGTCCCCACAGGGATCCGGGACCGGCGGACGCCGCCATGGTCACCAGTCCGACGAGGGCGACGGGCATCGACAGCGCCAGCACCTGCCCCGCGGTCGACCACCGCAGCAGCAGCGGGGTGAGCATGGTGCCCGCCAGGCCCGCCACGGCGGGAAGGACCAGCAGCAGCCCCACCAGCCCCGGCGACACCTCCAGGGCGGACTGGAGGAACTGTACGACGAACAGGTTCGGGCCGCCCGCGACCAGCAGCATCAGCAGGGACAGGGACACCGCCGCGCCGAACCCCCGCGCGGAGAACAGGCCCGGGGGCAGCAGCGGGTCGTCCAGCCGCCGCTGGCGGCGCCAGAACAGCCAGCCCAGCGCCAGACCCCCGGCCACGGCGGCCAGCAGCGGCGGCTCCGGCCCCCGCGAGACGACTTCCTGGAGCCCGAAGACGGCTAGGACCAGGGCGGCCGTGGACAACAGGACACTCGCGGGGTCCAGCCGCCGCGTACCCGGATCGCGGAACTCCGGCAGCAGGAACGGCAGGGTCACCAGCGCGAACAGGGCCACGGGCACGTTCACCAGGAACACCGATCCCCACCAGAGGAACTCCAGCAGCAGGCCGCCCAGCGGCGGGCCCAGCGCCATCCCCACCGAGAACGCGCTCAGGTACAGCGCCACGGCGGTGGCGAACTGTCGGGGGTCGGGGAACATCTGCCGCAGCAGTGCCAGCGCGGACGGTGAGATCACCGCCACGGACGCGCCCAGCACGGCACGGGCCGCGATGAGCGTCACGGGGTCGGGGGCGAAGGCGGCCGCGGCGGAGGCGGCCGCGTACACGGCCAGGCCGGTCAGGAGCAGCAGGCGCCGCCCCACCCGGTCGCCCAGGCGGCCCATGGTCAGCACCAGTCCGGCGCCCAGTAGCTCACCCACGTGCAGGATCCACAGCGACTGGGCGGCCGAGGGCAGCAGGTCGGCGCCGATCCGGGGCAGCGCCAGGTAGAGCACCGACACGTCGTTGGCCATCATGAACACGGGCAGGGTCAGGATGGACAGCCCGAGCCACTCGCGCCACGTGGCGCGGCGGTGCGGGGCCTGGATGGTCATGGTTCTCCGTGGGTTGTCGGGCGGCTCGGACGGGTCGGCCGCAGGCGTGGGGTTCTCCGTCTCCGGCGACGGCGGGGGAGCCACCGTCCGCCCCTCCCCGGACCCTCGCTCCGGGAAAGGGGAAGGGGAAGGGGACGGCGGGGCGGACGTCAGGACGGGTAGGGGACGGCCTCACGGTGGGCGCGCAGCGCCCGCGCCCACCAGGTGAGCTCGTCGAGCATGCCCGCGGCCGCCCCCTCGGCGGCCTTGGGCTCGGAGGGCCAGCCGCCGTCGGCGTCGAACCGGTCCCAGAAGTCGGCGAAGGACACCGAGTCGCGCACCGTGACGGCACGCAGTTCGGCGAAGACCTGACGTAGCTGCTCCACCGCCCTCAGGCCGCCCGAGACGCCGCCGTAGGACACGAAGCCGACCGGCTTGGCCCGCCACTCACCGACGAACCAGTCGATCGCGGTCTTGAGCGGGGCCGGGAAGCTGTGGTTGTACTCGGGGGTGACGACGACGAAGGCGTCGGCGGCGGCCAGGCGCGGCGCCAGCGCCGCCACCGCGGCCGGGAGTTCCCCCTCCACCAGGCGGTCGGGCAGGCGGTCCTCGGCCAGGTCGACCACGTCGGTTTCGACGCCGTCGTATTGGCGGGCGCGGTCCTGGAACCACGCGGCGGCGGTCGGACCGAAACGGCCCTCCCTGGTGCTGCCGACGATGACGCACACGCGGACGGGCGCGTCACCAGACGCGGTGGTGGGGACGGTGGCGGCGGCGCTGGCGGTCGTGTCGGCGGACACGGGGATCACTCTCCCTCGGAGTCGGTGTGTCGGTGGCTCCCACGCTCGCTCGCCCCGCACTCGGTCCGGCCCCGCCCCGCACTCGGTCCGGCCCCGGTCCGCACTCGGTCCGGCCCCGTCGGGCCCCGGTCAGCTCCGACCGGGGCTTTCGCACGTGGCCCGCACCCGGTCCGCTCCTGTCCGGGGGCTGCCGCGCTCGGCTACGGTGAGGCCATGCGCTTCGGTGTCCTGGGTCCCGTCCGCGCGTTCACGGACGGTGGCCGGGCCGTGCCGATCCCCGAGCGCAAGGCCCGCGTCCTGCTGGCAGCCCTGCTCGCCCACCGGGGCTGGCCGGTGTCGGCGGACCGGCTCGTGGAGTGGCTGTGGGCGGACGGGCCCCGGCCCGGCAGTCCCGAGCGCGCCCTGCAACGCAAGGTGTGGGCCCTGCGCCGGGCCCTGGAGGAGGCCGAACCCGGGGCCCGCGACCTGGTCCGCCACCGCCCGCCCGGCTACCTCCTCGACGTGCCCCCCGCGTCCGTGGACGCCGAGCGCTTCCGACTGCTGGCGGACACGGCGCCGGACGCCGGTGGCCCCCGCGAACGGGTCCGGCTGCTCACCGAGGCGTTGGAGCTGTGGCGCGGCCCCGCCTACGCCGACGTGGCCGACGAGGAGTTCGCCCGGCCGGTGGCCGCACGGCTGGAGGAGCGCCGCCTGGGCGCCCTGGAGGAACACGCACTAGCCCGGCTCCACCTGGGCGAGTACCGCGGGGTGGCCGGACCGCTGGGCGCCCTGGTGGCCGAGCACCCCCTGCGCGAGCGGTTGGTGGCCGCGTACATGCGGGCCCTGTACGAGGGAGGGCGCCAGGCCGAGGCCCTGGCCGCGCACACGGCCCTGTCCGGACGTCTGCGGGAGGAGCTGGGGGTGGACCCTGGCCCCGAGGTGGCCGAGCTGCACGGCCGCATCCTCCGGCACCGGCTGACGTCCCCGTCCTCTGGGAGGGGGAACGCCTCCGTGCTCGGCACCTCGGAGGAGCCCGTTCCTGGAACAGCAAGCGCGCCTGGAACACCGGACGAGTCTCTTTCCGCGACGGGGAACGTGTCTGGTACGCCGGGGGAGTCGTTCCCGCAGACGGGGAGCGTTCACGGAACACCCGGGGAACCTGTTCCCGGAACGGAGACCGCACCCGGAGCCCCGGTGGGGCCGCCCGCCGGTGCCGTCCCGGCGCCCGCGGTCACCGGCCGCACCTTCCCGCCCCTGCCGCTCACCGCGCTCGTCGGCCGCGAGGAGGAGCAGCGGCGGGTGGCACGGCTGCTGACCGAGGTCCGCCTGGTCACCCTCACCGGAATCGGCGGGGTCGGCAAGACCCGCCTGGCCCTCGCGCTCACGCATGAGCTCGCCCCCGGCTTCGGCGGCGGAGCGCACATGGTCGAGTTCGCCGCCCAGCGGGCCGTACCGGACGCCTCCGCGTCCGAACCGGACCCCGTCACGGCCCTGGCCCGGGCACTCGGGGTCCGCGACGGCGGCGGGGCGGACCCCTTGCGCCACGTGCTGGGCGCGCTGGAGGGGCGGCACGCCCTACTCGTCCTGGACAACTGCGAGCACCTCGCGGACGAGGTCGCCGACCTGGTCGGGGCCCTGCTCGGCCGCCTGCCGGACCTGCGCGTCCTGGCCACCAGCCGCGAACCCCTCGGCGTGCCCGGCGAGGTCCTGTTCGGCGTCGAACCCCTGCCGGTGCCCTCCGCCGACACCCCCGCCGAACGCGTCGGCGCCTCCAGCGCGGTGCGCCTGTTCGCCGAACGCGCCGCCGCCTCCGCGCCCGGGTTCGCCCTGACCCCGGACAACGCCGCCGACGTCGCCCTGCTGTGCCGCCGCCTCGACGGCATCCCCCTGGCCCTGGAGTTGGCCGCCACCCGCGTGCGCGCCCTCGGCGTCACCGGTGTGCTCTCCCGCCTGGACGACCGCTTCCGCCTGCTGTCCACCGCACGGCGCCACCTGCCCCCGCGCCAGCGGACCCTGCGAGCCATGATCGACTGGAGCTGGGAACTGCTCGACGAGCGCGAGCGCGTCCTGCTGCGCCGCCTCGCCGTGTTCACCGGCGGGTGCGCCACCGAGGACGTCGAGGCCGTCTGCTCCGGCGACGGCATCGACGCCGTCGACGTCGTGGACCTGCTCACGAGGCTGGTCGACAGCTCCCTCGTGGTGGCCGTGGACGACCCGCTCACCGGCCGCCGCCACCGGCTCCTGGAGTCCATCGCCGACTACGCCTGCCAGCGCCTGTCCGAGGCCGGGGAGGCGTACGGCCTGCGCGGGCGCCACCTGGACCACTACACCGCCCTGGCCCGTCACTACGCGGGACGGATACTGGGCCCCTCCCAGGGGGAGGCGCTCCGACGCCTGGACACCGAGGCGCCCAACCTGCGCGCGGCCCTGGACGAGGCGGTCGGGCGCGGAGCGGAGGGGCACGCCGCCCGCCTCGTCAACTCCCTGGGCTGGTACTGGTACATGCGCGGCCGCTACCGGGAGGGCCACCGCCTCGCCGGACGCGTCCGGGACGCGGTGCGCGGATCCGCCTCCACGGAGACGGCCATGGCCGGGGCGACCGCCGCGGTGTTCGAGATCCTCGCCGGGGCCGGGAACGACCACACCGCCCTGGCCCACACCACGCTCAAGACCTTCGACGACCTGCCCGGGACGCCCGACGACACCGAACTCGAACGCGCCCGCGCAGCCTGGATGATCGGGTTCGTGCTCTACAACCGGGGAGACCGGGCCGTCAGCGAGGACCTCGTCACCCAGGCGCTGGCCGTCTTCCGCGAGCGCGACGACCGCTGGGGGCTGGCCGCGTCCCTGACCGCACGGGCCTCGCACTCCCTGGGACGCGGGAACCTGGTCGAGGTGGGCGCCCGGGGGAGGGAGGCCCTCGCGCTCTTCCGCGGCCTCGGCGACCGCTGGGGCCAGATGAACGCCCTGACCGTCCTGGCGGTACCGGCCGAGGTCACCGGCCGCCTCGCCGACGCGGCCCGCTTCCGCCGGGAGGCCCTGGGCATGGCCGAGGAGCTGGAGCTGTGGTCCGAGGCCGCCGGGGCGGTGGCCGGGCTGGGCCGGATCGCCCTGCTGGAGGGCGACCTCGACCGCGCCGACGAGCTCCACCGGCGGGCGCTGGACCTGGTACGGGGGCAGGGGGACGTACCGGGGGAGCAGTACGCCCAGCTCGGACTGGGGCTCAGCGCGCGGCGCCGGGGAAGGCTGGAGGAGGCCGAGCGGCACGTGCGCCCGATAGCGCAGTGGTCGGCCCGGGTGGGCTGGCTGCCGGGCGCCGCCCTGGCCCTGGCCGAACTGGGCTTCTCGGCGGAGCTGCGGGGCGATGCGGTCGAGGCGCTGCGCCTGCACAGGGAGGGGCTGGCCGCGGCCCGCGGCAGCGGCGACCCGCGCGCCCTGGCGCTCGCGCTGGAGGGAGTGGCCGCCGCGCACACGCTCACCGGCCGCCACGGCGTCGCCGCCGGACTCCTCGGCACCGCCGAGGCCCTGCGCGAGGGGGCGGGTGCGCCGATGCCCGCCGGTGAACGGGGCGACGTGGACCGCGCGGCGGCGCGCGCACGGGCGGTTCTGGGCGAGGCGGAGTTCGGGCGCGCGTTCGCCCGGGGACGGGCGCGCCCGCCCGCCGACCTCTTCGACGGCGAGGACCCGCACCACGACCTGGCCTGAGAACCGAACACGCTCCCGACGGGGGACGTGCGCGGCCCGGTTCCCGTGCCTCCGACGCGGCACGTGTGTCCCCTGCCCGCCCCGCTCCCGTGGGGCCGTGCCCGTCTCCGCGCCCTCCTCCGTGCCGCCGCACCGCCGTGTCCGCAGGGGCTGCGGTGTGTCCTGCGGCACCCGAAAAATAATTAATTACTATTTATTCTTGACGTTACCTGAGTCACTCTGGCATGCTCTCCAGCAGTTGAGGAAGGCGTCCGCGCAGGTGAGTGCGTACGCCCTACGCCAAGGAGGACCTCATGGGCAGACGACCGCCGCGCCCCCCGGGCCGCGCGCTCGCCGCTCTCACCGCCGCCCTGTGCGTGCTGCTGCTCGCCGGATGCGGCGCCAGGCTCGGCGAGGACGGCCGCATCGGCGTCGTCTACATGGACGCGCAGGGCTTCTACGCGGGAGTCCGCGAGGGCATGCAGAACTACGCCGAGGACTCCGGACGCGAGCTCCAGCTCCTGGAGCTCAACGCCCGCGGCGACGCCTCGGAGGAGAGCACCTTCGTGGACGTCGTCTCCTCGGCCGACGTCGACGCGCTGGTGCTGTCCCCGGTCTCGGCCACCGCCTCGGTGCCCGCCGTGCGCCTGGCGCACGAGAGCGGGGTCCCGGTGATCTGCTACAACACCTGCATCGAGGACGAGGCCGCCAGGGAGTACGTGACCTCCTACATCCTGGGCGACCCCCACGAGTTCGGGCGCCTGCTGGGCGACGCGGCCGCGGACCACTTCGAGGACGAGGGCGTGGAGGACCCCCAGATCGCCGTCCTCAACTGCGAGTTCGTCGAGGTCTGCGTGCAGCGACGCGAGGGCTTCGAGGAGGCGCTCTTCGACCGCCTGCCCGACGCCGAGATCGTCGCCAACCAGGAGGGCGCCACCATCGACGAGGCCGTCAACGTGGGCGAGCGCCTGCTCACCGCCCACCCCGACCTCGACGCCTTCTACGGGGAGGCGGGCGGCGCCACCATGGGCGCGGTCCGCGCCGTGACCAACCGGGGCCTGGCCGGGGAGGTCGTGGTCTTCGGCAGCGACATGTCCACGGACGCGGCCCGCGCGCTGGCCGACCACCGCGTCCTCAAGGCCAACGTCGACATCTCCGGGATCGCGGTCGGACTGCTGGCCGGGGAGACGGTCGAGCGCGTCATCGCGGGCGAGGAGCCCGAGGAGTTCGTCACCGAGGCGCCCATCGACCTCTACACCACGCCCGAGGACGGCGAGGAGTGGCTGGAGGAGCACCCGGACGGCGTCCCCTAACCCGGGCGCCGCAGCACGCCCGCCCCCTTCGTCCCACCTGTGGAGTACCCATGAGCGACACCTCCGCCGCGCCCCCGCCCGACACCGACGTCGTGGCCCGCGTCCGCGGCGCGACCAAGAGCTATCCCGGCGTCCGAGCGCTGGACCGCGCCGACTTCGAGATCCGCGCCGGAGAGGTCCGCGCGCTGCTCGGACGCAACGGCGCCGGAAAGTCCACCCTGATCCGCCTGCTGTCCGGCGTGGAGGCGCCCGACGAGGGCGAGATCGAGATCGGCGGCCAGCCGCTCGGCCAGGGCGGCATCCGCCGGGCGACCAGGCTCGGCGTGGGCACCGTCTACCAGGAGCTCAGCCTGGTCCCGGAGCTGTCGGCGGCCGAGAACCTCTACCTCGGCACCTGGCCCAAGGCCGCGGGGCGCATCGACTACGGCCGGATCAGGGCCGGGGCCGAGGAGGTCTTCGCCGAACTCGGCGTCGCCATCTCCCCCGACACCCGGGTCGGCGAACTGCCCCTGGCCCAGCAGCAGCTCGTGGAGATCGCGCGGGCCTTCCGCGCCCGACCGCGGCTGCTCATCCTCGACGAGCCCACCAGCGCGCTCGCCGCCGGTGAGGCCGAGACCGTCCTCAAGGCCGTCGAGCGCGTCGCCTCCCGCGGCGTCGGCGTCATCTACGTCAGCCACCGCCTGGACGAGATCCGCCGGGTCGCCGACACGGTCACGGTCATGCGCGACGGCGCCGTCGTGGAGACGACCCCGGTCCGGGGCGCCACCACCCGGCACATCGTCTCCCTCATGCTCGGACACGGCGAGACGAACGAGGACAGGCCCGTGCGCCGCACGGCCGCCTCCGGAACGCCGCTGCTGTCGGTCCGCGACCTGGCGGTGCCGCCCAAGGTCGACGGCGTCTCCTTCGACCTGCGCCCCGGCGAGGTCCTGGGCCTGGGCGGCCTCATGGGCTCGGGGCGGACCGAGATCCTGCGCGCGCTGGCGGGCTTCACCCCCTCCCGGGGGACCGTGGAGGTGGACGGCTCGCCGGTGGCCCGACCCACCCCCCGCGCGATGAAGCGCCTGGGCGTGGGCATCACCCCCGAGGACCGCAAGGGAGAGGGCGTCGTCCCCCTCCTGGGCGTCTCCGAGAACATGGTCATGACCTGGTTCGGCGGCGCCTCCAAGGCGGGGACCGTGCTCCCCTCCCGCGTCTCGGGCATCGGCCGGGGCCTCATCGACCGGCTCTCGATCAAGGCCGCCGCGACCGACACCCCCATCGTCAACCTCAGCGGCGGCAACCAGCAGAAGGCCGTCATCGGCCGCTGGCTGCACGCCGGAAGCCGCATCCTCCTGCTGGACGAGCCCACCCGGGGCGTGGACGTCGAGGCCAAGGCCCAGATCTACGCCATCGTGCGCGAGCTGGCCGAGCAGGGGGCCGCGGTCCTCTTCGTCTCCAGCGAACTGGAGGAACTGCCGCTCGTGTGCGACCGCGTGCTCGCCCTGCGCGGAGGACGGCTGCAAGGCGAGTTCACCGGCGACGACATCACCCTGGACAACATCATGGCCGCCGCGATGGCGGCGTGAACGGCGAGGTAGACCAATGACCACCACCACGAAGGTCACCGGCGAGGCGGTCCCCGCCCGCGGCGACCTCATCGGCCGCTACGGCCACCGCCTCAACGAGATCGGCCTCCTGGCCGCCATCCTGATCCTCTACGTCGTCCTCGGACTCTCCGCCTCCGGGTTCCTGAGCCTGGACAACCAGCTCGGCCTGCTGCGCAACGCCGCCACGATCGGCATCGCGGCCTGGGGCGTCACCCTGGTGATCATCGCCGGGGAGATCGACATCAGCATCGGCCCGGCCGTCGCCTTCGCCTCGGTCATCGTGGCCAAGGGCGCCACCGAGTGGAACCTGGGCGTGATCGGCGCCATCATGCTCACCCTGGCCATGGGGGTGCTGTGGGGCGCCCTCGCCGGGTGGCTCCGGGCCCGGTTCAACGTGCCCTCCTTCATCACCACGCTGGGGTTGTGGAGCGTCCTGGGCGGCCTGGCGCTGTACATGACCGACGCACTCCCCGTGCCGCTGCCCCAGAGCGGCCTGCTCGACGTGCTCGGCGGCTCCGTCCTGGGCATCCCGACCGCCGCGCTGGTCATGCTCGTGCTCTTCGCGGTCTTCGCCTACGTCGCCAAGTACACCGCCTACGGCCGCTCCGTCTACGCCACCGGCGGCAACGCCGCGGCCGCGCAGCTGGCCGGGCTCAACGTGGCCCGGGTGCGCGTCCTGCTGTTCGCCACCACCGGCCTGCTCTCGGCCATCACCGGCGTGCTGCTCGCCGCCCGCCTGGGCTCGGGCAACGGCGGCGCCGCGGCGGGGCTGGAGTTCGACGTGATCGCCGCCGTGGTCATCGGCGGTACCGCCCTGGCCGGTGGACGCGGCTCGCTCGGCGGTACCTTCCTCGGGGTCGTCTTCATCACGGTCATCGCCAACGGCCTGGTGCTGCTCGGCGTCAACTCCTTCTTCCAGGACGTGGTGCGCGGCCTCATCATCGTGGGGGCCGTCCTGATCAACGTCGTCATCAGCAGGCGCAGCGCGGCCAACCGCCTCGCCTAGCCGTTCCGAACGGGGGAAACACAGCCATGAACACAACGGACGCCGCCACCGCACTCCCCGAGACCATGCGCGGGGTGCGCCTGCCCGGGGACTCGACCGCGGTCCTGGACACCCTGCCCGTGCCCGAGCCGGGCCCCGGACAGGTGCTGATCCGGGTCGGCGCCTCGGGCATCTGCGGCAGCGACATCGGATTCATCTACCACGAGCACAAGACGCACCGGGGGGTCGACGGCCCCGCCTACCAGGGCGTCGTCGCGGGCCACGAGCCCTCGGGGACGGTCGTGCAGGCCGGACCGGGGTGCCGCAGGTTCGGCCCCGGCGACCGGGTCATCGTCTACCACATCGCCGGGTGCGGGCTGTGCGACAACTGCCGCCGCGGCTTCATGATCAGCTGCACGGACCCCTCCCGGGCGGCCTACGGCTGGCAGCGCGACGGGGGCCACGCCGAGTACCTGCTGGCGGAGGAGGCCACCTGCGTCCCCCTGCCCGACGAGCTGTCCTTCGTGGACGGCGCGCTCATCGCCTGCGGGTTCGGCACCGCCTACGAGGGGCTGCGGCGCATCGGGGTCAACGGCGACGGCGACCTGCTCGTCGTGGGCCTGGGCCCGGTGGGGCTGGCGGCCGGGATGATCGGCCGGGGCATGGGCGCGGCCCGCGTGATCGGGGTCGAGCCCAACGAGCGGCGCCGCGAGTGGGCCGCCACCCTGGACGTCTTCGACGCCTTGGCCTCGCCGGAGGAGGCGGCCGGGGAGATCGCCCGGGTCACCTCCGGCAGGGGCGCGGCCACGGCCGTCGACTGCTCCGGGTCGCGCGCGGGCCGCTCCCTGGCCCTGGAGGGCGCGGCCGAGTGGGGACGCGTCTCCCTGGTCGGCGAGGGCGGCACCCTGGAGACCGAGGTGTCGGACACCCTCCTGCACAAGCAGCTCACCCTGTACGCCTCCTGGGTGACCTCGCTGCCCGCCATGGCGGAGCTGTCGGTGAACCTGGTGCGGTGGGGCCTGTCCCCGGAGCGGGTGGTCTCCGACCGCTTCGACCTCGCCGAGGCCGACGCCGCCTACCGCCTGGCCGCGGGCGAGAGCCGGGGCAAGGTGTGCCTGGTCAACGGAGCCGCGCGGTGAGCCGCCCCGTCGAGGTGCGGCGCGAGGCCTCCGGTGCGCACGAACTCGTGGTCCTGGACAACGGCGTGCTGCGGCTGACCGCCGCTCCCGCCCTGGGCGGGCGGCTCCTGTCCGTGCGCCACCACGGCCGCGAGCACCTGTACCGCAACCCCCGCCTGCTGGGGGAGGACCTCCAGCCGGTGGAGGGCGTGGTGCTCGGGCCGGTGGACGGACCCATGAGCGCGTGGAACAACGTCGGCGGCGACAAGACCTGGCCCGCGCCCCAGGGGTGGGACGGCCCCGAGGAGTGGGCCGGGCCACCCGACCCGGTCCTGGACTCGGGCCCCTACACCGCCGAGGCCGAGACCGGACCCGACGGCTCCGCCGTGCTCACCCTCACCAGCGGGGACGACCCCCGCTCGGGGCTGCGGCTCGTCCGCCGCCTGACCCTGGCGCCGGACAGCGCCGCCTACCGGCTGGACCTGGAGGCGGTCAACGTCTCCGGCACCGCGCGCCGGTGGGCGCTGTGGAACGTCACCCAGCTCGACGGCGGGCCCGGCGGGTCCGACGGGTCCCGTGGGCAGCAGGACGGGCAGGACGGGGCCCGCGGGGTCTACGTGGGCGTGAGCGGCCCGGGACCGCACACCGTGCCGCTCGTCGCGGGCAACGGCCGCCCCCGGGTGGTCGACCACACGCCCTTCGTCGTGCGGGTCCCCCTCCAGGACGTGGTCGGCAAGGTCGGCTTCCCCACGGCCTCCGGGTGGCTGGCCGACGTGGGCGCCGGGGGCACCCTCACCCAGCGCTTCGCCGTGCACGAGGGCGCCGAGTACCCGGACGGCGGCTCCAGGGCCGAGGTGTGGCTCGAATGCCCCGTGGACCGACCGCTGGAGCACCTGGGCGGGCTGTGCCCGGTCGACCGCGTCACCGAGGTCGAGGCGCTGGGGCCGCTCACCGACCTCGCACCGGGACAGGCCACGGCCCTCAGCGTCGAGTTCGGCTTCGGCTCGGGCACGGGGCCGGTGGCCGAGGTGACCCCCGACGGCTTCTGGAGCGAGGAGCCCCGCTGGGGCGCGCGCGAGCCGGGAGGGCGGCGCCTGGCCGGTGTCTTCACGTCCACGCGTCCGGGCACGCTGGTCCACCCCGCGTCCGGCCGTACGGTGGCGCGGACCCGACCCGGAGAACCGGCGCGCTTCGACGCCCTGGTCCCCGACACCGACACCGGGCCCGACACGGACACCGTGCCCGCCGTCGTGTTCGCGCCGGAGGAGAACTGAGCCCCGGCGCCCCGGCAGGGGGAGGGCGTCCACAGGAGACGCGAGGACGCGCGGGCGGGCCGCCCTCCGGCGCGGCCCCGCAGAGCAACGACCGTCCCCGGCCGGGCCGGGGACGCGGCAGAGGACGGAGCGACATGACACACACCAGGCACCACGGAGTCACCGCCGTGGTCACCGGCGCGGCCCGGGGCATCGGGGAGGCCACCGCCCGCCGCCTGGCCGCCGAGGGCGCCTCGGTGGTGCTGACCGACCTGTCCCCGCGCCTGGAGGAGGCCGCCGAACGCATCCGCGCGGAGGGCGGACGCGCCCTGGCGGTGCGGGCCGACGTGAGCGACGAGGCCTCCTGGAACGGGGTCGTGGCGGCGGCCCGGGACGCCTTCGGACCGGTGGGCGTCCTGGTCTCCAACGCCTACACCTTCGAGCAGGCGCCCGCCCACGAGACCACGCTCGGCTCCTGGGAGCGCCAGCTCGCCGTCAACCTCACGGGGGCGTTCCTGGGGGTGCGCGCCTGCCTGGACGACCTCTCCGCCAGCGGCGGCAGCGTCGTCATCACCTCCTCGGTCCACGCCTGGTTCGGGCTCCCCGGCCGACCGGCCTACGCCACCACCAAGGGCGGGCTCACCGCCCTGACCCGTCAGCTCGCCGTCGAGTACGGGCCGCGCGTACGCGTCAACTGCGTGCTGCCCGGCCCCATCCTCACCGCGGCCTGGGAGGACGTGGGCGAGGAGGACCGTCGCGACAGCGTCGCGCAGACCGCCGCGGGCCGCTTCGGCGACCCCGACGAGGTCGCCTCCGTCATCTCCTTCCTCGCCTCCGCGGAGGCCTCCTACGTCACCGGCACGAGCCTGCCGGTCGACGGAGGGTGGAGTATCTACAAGGCGTCGTCGTGACGGGACGCCCGGAACGGAGGAAGTGATGGCGGCCTACTCGGGGCGCGGTGTGCACGGCCAGACGGTGCGGTTGCTGGGAGAACGCGTGCTCTCCGGACGGATCGGCGAGGGGGAGACGATCGACCTGGCCGCGCTCAGCGGCGAGCTCGACCTGAGCCTCACCGCGATCCGCGAGGCGATCAAGGTCCTGGCGGCCAAGGGGCTGGTCGGCTCACGGCAGAAGAAGGGGACCTTCGTGCGCCCCCGCGGCGACTGGAACCTGCTCGACCCCGACGTGGTCCGGTGGCGGATCGCCGCGGGTGCGGGCGACGTCTTCTTCGGCGAGCTGGCCGAGCTGCGCGACGCCCTCGAACCCGCCGCGGCGCGCCTGGCCGCGCGGCGCCGCACCGACGCCGACGTCGCCGAACTGCGCGCGGCGCTCGCCGACATCGCCGACTCCGGCCACGGCCCGGCCGAGGAGGCCGCGCGGGCCGACCTGCGCTGGCACCGCGCGCTGCTGGCGGCCACGCACAACGAGCTGTTCACCCGCACCGACGTCTTCTTCGCCGCGGGCCTCTCCGAACGCGACCGCCTGGTCCACGGAGGCGCCCACGACGACCCGGTGCCCACCCACGGCGCGGTCACCGAGGCCGTCGCCGCGGGCGACCCCCGCGCCGCCGAGTCCGCCATGCGCTCCCTGCTGGAGCAGGCCAGGGAAGACCTCCTCCGCGTCACCGAGGACGACGCGGCCGTAGACGATCTGGAGAGACCGCAGTGAGAATCACCCGTATCGAGACCTTCCTGGTCCCGCCCCGGTGGCTGATGTGCCGGGTGGAGACCGACGACGGCGTCGTGGGCTGGGGCGAGCCCGTGGTGGAGGGGCGCGCGGAGACCGTGCGCGCCGCGGTCGAGGAGCTGTCCGAACTCCTCCTGGGCCAGGACCCCGCCCCCATCGAGTACCACTGGCAGCGCCTCACCAAGGCCGCGTTCTACCGGGGCGGGCCGGTGCTGTCCAGTGCGGTCGCGGGGCTCGACCAGGCGCTGTGGGACATCGCGGGCAAGCGCCTGGGCGTCCCCGTGCACCAGCTCCTCGGCGGCCCCGTCCGCGACCGGGTGCGCGTGTACGGCTGGGTCGGCGGTGACGACCCGGCCGAGCTGTCGGACGCGGTCGCGGCCCGCGTGGAGTCCGGGCTCACCGCCGTGAAGATGAACGCCTCCGGGGTGATGGGGCGCTCGGCCACCGTGCGCGAGATCGACGGCGTCGTGGAGCGCCTGGCCGGGGTGCGCGACGTGCTCGGCCCGGACCGGGACGTGGCCGTGGACTTCCACGGCCGCTTCAACGCCGCCACCGCCCGCAGGGTCCTGCCCCTGCTGGAGCCCCTGCGCCCCATGTTCGTGGAGGAGCCGGTCCTGCCCGAGTACGGGCACCTGCTCGGGGACGTCGTGCGGTGCAGCCCGGTGCCCATCGCCACCGGGGAGCGCCTGTTCAGCCGGTCCGAGTTCCTGCCCGCGCTCCAGGCGGGGGTCGCGGTCGTCCAGCCCGACCTCTCCCACGCGGGCGGGATCTCCGAGGTGCGCAGGATCGCCTCCCTCGCCGAGACCTACGACGCCCTGCTGGCCCCGCACTGCCCGCTCGGCCCGGTGGCCCTGGCCGCGAGCCTCCAGGTCGCCTTCGCCACGCCCAACTTCCTCATCCAGGAACAGAGCATCGGCATCCACTACAACCGGGACGCCGAACTGCTCGACTACGTCCTGGACACCGACGTCTTCGCCTTCCCCGACGGTCACATCCGCCGCCCCGAGGCCCCGGGGCTGGGCGTGAGCGTGGACGAGGACGCCGTGCGCGCGGCGGACCGCGTCGGCCACCGCTGGAGGCCGCCGGTGTGGAGCCACCAGGACGGATCCTTCGCGGAGTGGTGAGGAGGGAAGTGACGCGCATGCTGTGCGAACCGTGGAGCACGGACCGCTTCGAACTGGGGGAGGGGCTGCGCCGGCGGGGCCGTGACCTGCTCATGGTGGACATCCTCACCGGCCGCCTCCTCAGGCTCGACCCCCGCGTCCCGGGCCCGGCCGAGGTGATCGCCGACCTCGACGTCCCCCTGGGCGCGGTCGCCCCCGTCCGGGGCAGGCCGGGGGCGTTCGTCGCGGCGGCGGGCACGGGGGTGGCGCTGCTGGCCGAGGACGGCGCGCCGGAGTGGCTGGCCAGACCCGAGGACGGCGCGGCCACGCCGATGCGGATGAACGACGGCTGCTGCGACCCGAGCGGGAGGTTCTGGGCCGGGTCGATGGCCTACGACGGCACCTCCGGGGCCGGTGCGCTCTACCGCGCCGACCCCGAGGGCCGCGTCACCCGGGTCCTGGAGGGCTACACCGTCCCCAACGGCCCCGCCTTCACCGCCGACGGCACCCGCATGTACCTCGCCGACAGCGCCGAGGGCCGGATCGACGCCTACGAGATCTCCCGCGACGGCACCCCCGGGGCGCGAACTGTCTTCGCCCGGGTCGGGGACGGAAGCCCCGACGGGATGCAGGTCGACGCCGAGGGACACCTGTGGGTCGCGGTCTGGGGCGCAGGGAGGGTGCACCGCTACGACCCCGACGGCACCCTGGAGCGCGTGGTGGACCTGCCCGCCGCCCAGCCCACCAGCGTGTGCGTCGTCGACGCCCCCGATCCCCGGCTGTTCGTCACCTCCGCCGCGATCGGCCTCGACCGCCCCGGGCCCGGCGACGGCGCCCTCTTCTCGGTGCCCGTGGACGTCTCCGCCCCGGCGGCCCAGACCTTCGGAGGAAACCCGTGACACCCCAGGTCACCTGTGTCGGCGAGACCATGCTGCTGCTCACCGCGGCCGAGCCGGTCCCCCTGGACGGCGCCCCGCTCCTGTCCATGGGCACCGCGGGCGCGGAGTCCAACGTCGCGTGCGCCCTTGCCGCCCTCGGGCACCGGGCCGCCTGGCTCAGCAGCGTGGGCGACGACCCCTTCGGACGGGTCGTCACCCGGAGCCTGCGCGAACGCGGCGTGGACGTGTCCGGAGTGCGGACCGACCCCGACCGGCCCACCGGCCTGCTGGTCAAGGACCCCTCGCCCTCGGGCAGCGCGGTCCACTACTACCGCGCGGGGTCGGCCGCCTCGGCCCTCGGGCCCGAACTGGTCGGGCACCCCCACGTCCGGGCGGCCCAGGCGGTGCACCTGTCGGGCGTCACCCCGGCGCTCTCGCCCGGCTGCGACGCCCTCGCCGAGCGCCTGCTGACCGATCCGGGCCTGACGGTGAGCTTCGACGTCAACCACCGGCCCCGCCTCTGGAAGGAGGGGCAGGCGGCCCCCCGCCTGCTGGAACTGGCCCGGCTCGCCGACGTCGTCCTCGTCGGCAGGGACGAGGCCGAGGAGCTGTGGGGCGTCCCCACCGCCCGCGACGTCCGCGCGCTCCTGCCCGACGTGGACCGCCTCGTGGTCAAGGACGCCGAGCACGGCGCCACCGAGTTCCGCGGCGAGAGCGAGGAGTACGTGCCCGCGCCAGTGGTGGAGGTCGTCGACCCGGTGGGAGCCGGGGACGCCTTCGCCGCCGGATACCTGGCCGGAGGGCTGCGCGGCCTCGACGGGCGGGGGCGCCTGCGGCTGGGGCACCTGTGCGCGGGGCGCGTCCTGCGCGTGATGGGCGACCTCGCCGACCCGCCCTCGGCGCGGCAGGTGGACGAACTGCTCAGGGTCCCCGACGACCGGTGGACCGACCAGGCTTCGGCGGCCGTGGCCGCAGTGAGAGGAGACGGACATGAGTGACCAGGGACTGGACGGACTGTTCGGGGGGCACCGCGTGCTGGCGATCCTGCGGGGCATGCCCGTGGACACCACGGTCGAACTGGCCGAGCGCGCGTGGGACCTGGGCGTCACCGCGGTCGAGGTGCCCGCACGCGACGCCCTCGGCCTGGAGGCGCTGCGCGCGACCGTCAGGGCCGGGGCCGAGCGCGGCCACCCCGTGGGCGCGGGCACGGTGATCTCCCCCGAGCAGGTGCGCGCCGTGGCCGGGGCCGGTGCCGCCTTCACCGTCGCGCCGGGCTTCGACGCGGAGGTCATGGCCGCCTCGGAGGCGGAGGGGATGCCCCACCTGCCCGGCGTGGCCACTCCCAGCGACGTCCAGGGCGTGATCAGGGCGGGCGGCCGCTGGGTGAAGGCCTTCCCCGCCACGTCGCTCGGCACGGCGTGGTTCCGCGCCATGCACGGGCCCTTCCCCGAGGTGCGGATCGTGGCCACCGGCGGCATGGACGCCCGCAACGCACGCGAGTACCTCGACGCGGGGGCGCGGATGGTGGCGGTCGGCTCGGCGCTGGCCGACCCCGAGCAGATCCCCCTCCTCGCCGAACTCGTCTGAACGCGCCCGGGGAGCGGTTCAGACCCTGGGCACCCGGGTTCTCGGGCTCCTGGGAGCCCGCAGGCCCGGGGACCTCAGGGCGCGTCTGGTGGATGCTGTCCGTCGCGCGGCAGGGCACGTGCCCGCCGGACACGCCTCAGTCGCCCTCGGGCGGCTCCGGGTCGGTGGCCCTGGTCAGCAGGGCCGCGGACTCCTCGTCCAACCGCAGGTGGTTGGCGGGCAGGAGGTCGGCCAGCTGGCCGGTGTCGCGTGCGCTGGCCAGCACCGAGGCCACGGACGGCCGGTCCGCCAGCCACGCCAGCGCCACGGCCGCCGGGGAGGCCCCGCAGCGCCCGGCGACCGTGTCCAGGGCGTCGAGCACCCGCCGCCCGCGTGGTTCGTCCAGGTAGGCGCGGGCCTTTCCGGCGCGTGGGCTGTCCACGTCGGCCGAGCCCGGCCGGTACTTGCCGGTGAGGAAGCCGCGGGCCAGGCCGAAGTAGGGCAGCAGCGCCAGGCCGCGCTGGCGCGCCAGCGGCACCAGGTCCGCCTCGATCCCGCGTTCCACCAGGTTGTACAGGGGCTGCACGCACACCGGGGCGTGCAGTCCCCGCTCCTCGCACACGTCCAGCCACGCCCGGATCCGGCCGGGCTTGTGGTTGGACAACCCCACGTGGCGCACCACGCCCTCGTCCACCAGCTCGGAGAAGGCCTCGGCGCTCTCGGCCAGCGGCGTCTCGGCGTCGTCGAAGTGCGCGTAGTACAGGTCGATGGTCTCCACGCCCAGCCGTTCGAGCGAGGCCTTCGCGGCTGCCTTGACGTTGGACGCGGACAGGCCGCGGAAGTCGGGGTGCTCGCTGACCTTCGTGGCGATCACCATGTCCGAGGGGCGTCCGCGCGAGGCGAGCCAGCGGCCGATGACCGTCTCGGACTCGCCTCCCTGGTGCCCCTCGACCCACGCGGAGTAGGAGTCGGCGGTGTCGAGGAAGTTCCCGCCCGCCGCGGTGTAGGCGTCCAGGATCTGGAAGGAGGTGTGCTCGTCCGCGGTCCAGCCGAAGACGTTCCCGCCCAGGCACAGGGGGGACACGCGCAGGGGCGACTCTCCCAGTTGGCGAAGCCGTACGTGGTTCATGCTCACCCTGCCTTCCGTCGAGTGGTGGATGCGCCGACAGGCTAGACCCGCGGGTGCCGGAAACCGGTGTTTCCTCCCTTCTCGGGGTGTCACGCCGGGGCGGGGCCGGACGGCCGTGGCCGGAACCGGTCACCTTCCGGTCGCGGAACCGGGTCGTCCGCGGGCCGCTGGGTAGGCTTCCCGTGCCCCAGCAGTGACGCGGCCGTGAGGTGACCCTTGAGTGACGACAGGCGTGACGACGAACGGTCCGCGGGCACCCGCAGCACCGCGGGGGGCGTCTCCGGCCACGGAGCGCTGCTCCAGGGCCGGGACTTCTCGTTCACCGTCCTCCAGGGCGGGGCGCCGGACGGGAGCGGGGCCGGGGCCCGTCCGTGCTACGCGGTCCCCGCCCCGCCGCTGTTCGTCAACCGCGGCCGCCAGCTGGCCCGGGCCCGCGCCTTCCTCGCCGACGGCGGCGCCCACGCCCGGGTGCTGGTCGTCCAGGCCTCGCACCGGGGCGGCGGGGCCAGCGCCTTCGGACTCAAGGCCCTGCACGACTCCTACTCCGAGGATCCCCACCGCTTTCCCGGCGGCTACTTCTTCGCCGACGTCGAGCGCGACGGGGTCATGGAGTCCGTCAACGAGATCCTGCGCTGGTCCGAGGTCCCCGAGGAGGAGATCCCGGCCGCCCAGGACCGGCGGCGCCAGCGGCTGCGCGGCGAGTTCGCCCGGCGCGGCGCGGTCGCCGTCATGGTCGACGGCCCCAGCTCGGTGAACGACGTCCTGCCCTTCGTCGCCACCAGCCCGGGAAGCCTGACCCTGGTGGCCACCGCGCACGACCTCGACCTCGGTGAGGCCCTGCCCCACGTCCACGACGAGGTGGTCGAGCTCGACGCGCTGGACGAGGAGCACTCCGCCGAACTGCTGTGCGCGAAGGCGCGCCTGGTCCCCGGGGGCGAGGACGAGCGCGCGGCGGTGGCCGCTCTGGTCCGGCTCGCCGGAGGAAGGCCCGAGCTGCTGCTGCGCTACGGGCGCAGGCTCTCCCGGGCCCGCCGCCGGATGGGCGGGCTGGCGGCGCTGGAGGCCGTGTACCGGGAGGCGGCCGGGGAGGAGACCCTCCCCGGGGACTCTCCCGGTCCGGGGCCGCGCGGTCCCGAGGGGGAGTGGGACCGGCCCCGGCCGGTCGGGGCGGGGAACGACGCCGTTCCGGGGCGGCCGCCCGGTGGCGGAACTTCCGGCAGGGGGACGGAAACCGGGCACGGGGGTTCGTCCGGGGGCGGAACCTTCCACTGGGGGCCGTCCACCGACGGAATCCTCGGCGGGGGATCGGGGACCGGGGCCGGAGGTTCGTCCGGGGGTGGAGCCGGAGCCGGAGCCGTCCACGGGTGGATGCACAACGCGGAGTCGGTTCCGGGCGCACCGTCCGACGAGGACTCCGAGGACTCCGTGGGCCCTGTGGAGCCCGTGACCGCGGTGGCTCCCGAGGGCCTGGCCGTCGCACTGGCCTGCCACCCCGACACCGACTTCGGGGAGGCTCTCGCCGTGCGGCTGGCCCGCCTCGGGCCTCCGGCGGAGTGGGGGTCAACGCGGGCGCCCGCGACGGCGGGCACCGTTCGGACCGCGGGAGGGACCGGCGTCGAAGCCGCGACCGAAGCGGCCGTCGATGCCGACGCGGCGCGGGAGGCGCTGGCCGCGCTGGTCGAGGAGGAGGTCCTGACCGTGTCCGGGGAGGGCTCCGGGAGCCGCCACCGGTTCCTCTCCGCGCGCGTCCGGCAGGCCTGCGCCGCGCGGGCGCTCGACCGGGACCGGATCTTCCGGGAGGTGCTCACCCACTACTTCGAACGGGCGGCGGCGGCCCACCGGCTGCTGCTGCCCGGACGCTGGCTCCAGGCCGAACTCGACGGGCGGTCGGCCTTCCCTGCGGGCGCCGCCACCGCGCACGCCTTCGCGGACCGGGAGTCCGCCCGCGCCTTCCTGGACGCCGACCGCGCCGCCCTGCGGGCCACCGTCATCCAGGCGGCCGTGCGCGGCGAGTACGAGCGCGCCGCCGAACTGTGCGAGCACCTGTGGGCCCTGTGGTTCACCTCCGGCCGCTTCGCCGACGTGGTCGACACCCACACCGAACTCCTGAACCAGACCCTGGGCACCCACCGCCTGTCCCCGGCCCGGCTCTCCCGGCTGTGCGTGCAGCGCTCCATCGCCTACCGGCGCGACGACAGCCCCGCGCGGGCCCGAGAGGACGCCGAACGGGCCCTGGACCTGGCCCGCGCCGTCGCGCCGCCGCAGCCGCTGGTGCTGCTCACCGCGCTGGAGGCGGTCGGCGACGTGGCTCTGCGCGACGGCGGGACCGACGAGGCGGCCGCCCGCTTCGCGGAGGCGCTGGAGGTCGCCGGGGACGCGGGGGACCCGCGCGCGGTCCGCAACGCGCTGCGCAAGCTCGGCGGGGTGCGGCTGGAGCAGGGCAGGGACGAGGAGGCCGAGGAGCTGCTGGTCCGGGCGCTGGACCTGGCCGCCGGGGACCCGGTGGACGACCTCCAGAACCGGGCGCGGCTCGGCGCGGCCCTGGGCGACCTGCTGCTGCGGCGCGGCCGCCGGGACGAGGCCCTCGACCGGTGGGCGCGGGCCGCCGAACTGCACGGGCGCCTCGGTGACCACCGCAGGGTCGGCGACATGCACCTCAGGCGCGCCGAGGCCCTGGAACCGGTCGACGGCGCCGCCGCGCACGCCGCGCTGGAGGAGGCCCTGGCCGGGTACGAGGCGGCCGAGGACCGGCGACAGGCCGAGCGGGTGCGTGCCCGCCTGGAGACGTGGCCTGGGGAGTGAGGGCCACGAACCCCGCCGTCGACCGCGTCGGAACGGGAACGCCGTGCCTCAGGGAAGCTCCCGCACCACCCGGACCCGGACGGCGCGGTCGCCCACCAGGACGGTGATCCCGGAGCCGTCGGCGGGGCCGCTCCCGGCGGCCTGACCGGCCTGACCGCGGAAGTCGCGCCGCAGCCGCCAGAACGCCGAGGCGAACACCTCCGGGTCCACCCCCCGCGCGTCCCCCTCGGGGGAGAGCCGGTGGCGGCGGCCCGCCCGGTCGCCGACCAGGCAGTCGCCGCCGTCCACGGCGGCGGCCAAGCGGGCGCCGGGGTGGGCGGCCAGGGCGTCGGCGATCCGCCGCCACGGGTCGCTCCGGTCCGGCCCGCACACGACGATGTCCGCGGCGTCGCGCCAGCGGGTCTGGGGTTCGTCGGCGTGCGTCACCGTGTGCGGTCGGCGCAGGGACAGCCGACCGGTGACCGCCGGTTCGGCCGGGTGGCGGGCCACCCGGATGCCGCCGTCCTCCTCCTCGGCGGTGGCCAGGAGCGGGGCGCAGTCGGCCGCGTCGGGCCATCCGCGCCGGAAGGGGACCGGCGGGTCGGGCGGGGTCACCCGCACCCCGTGGACGGGTTCGGCCAGGCCGAGAACGCGATAGAACGCGGACCGCAGAATCGCGCCGGACCTCCCGGGAGCGGAGGTGAGCATTTCCGTGGTCTCCGCGAACCTTTCCGCGGTGTGTTTCTCCGCGTCCCCGACGATCTGGGGAAGGAGCGGTTCGTCCGGGCGCAGAAGGGTCGCGGTCCTCCCGAAAGCGGCGATAGGGGAGTCGCTGGCCATTTCGTGGTGGGGAAAGGCGCCCAGAACGGTGTGGGTGCCCAGTGCGGCGCCGTAGAAGGTGACCGAGCCGTGGTCGCCCACGACGTGGTCGGCCGCGACGAGGGCCGCCTGCCAGCCCTGCCGGGGAGGCAGGACGCGCAGCCCGGCGCGTTCGGCGTCGGCGAGCCAGGCGCGCACCTGCCAGGGCCCGTGGCCGTGCCAGACGTTGGGGTGCAGGGCCAGCGCCACCCGGTACTCGTCCACCGGGAGTTCCTCCAGGAGGCGGACGGGCAGGTCGGGCCAGCGGCCGAGTAGGGAGGTCGGGCCCCAGGTGGAGCTGATCAGGACGAGTCTGCGCCGACCGGTCTCCAGGTGGTCGCGGTAGCGCTCACGCCAGGGGAGCCCGGCCAGGACGCGGTCGTAGGTGGGGTCCCCGGCGACGACGGCCGCGCCCACCGCCTCGGGGCAGGCGGCGCCCAACCGGTCGAGCTGCTCGGAGTGGGAGAGCACCAGGGTCTGGGGGACGAGTGCGCCGTCGCGCAGCAGGGTCTGGCGGGAGAGGCCGAAGACCGCCTCGTCCTTTTCCGGTGTTTCCCCTGGGGTCGCGCCCGCGGTTTCCGGTTTCCGGTTTCCGGTTTCCGGTTTCCGGTTTCCGGTTTCCGGTTTCCGGTTTCCGGTTTCCGGTTTCCGGTTTCCGGTTTCACCAGCTTATTATATCCGGCCCCGTGGGAGAACACCACCATGGGAGCTTTGATTCTGTGCAGGTCGTCGCCGTAACTCGCGGAGAGGGCAAGGTCGAACTCCTCCTCCACGGCCTGTTCCCACGGCGCGACGATGGCGCCGATGTCACTGAGGAACTCGGTGACGCCCTCCCGGAAGTTGGAGGTCCGTGCCCGGGTGAACACGATCTGCACGCGGGGGTCGGACTCCAGCAGGGGGAGGATGTCGAGCAGCCGGGTCAGCGCGGTCACGGTGTGCGCCACCACGAGGACCCGGCGACTGTCGGGAGCGGTGGACCAGGCCGGTGCCGACCCGATGGGCACCCGCAGCCGCTCCTCGACCGACATGCGCCCTCCCGGTACCGCTCGCGTCCGTTTCGTCCCGCCCTGCGACGGAACAGCGTACCGAACGGCCCCACCCGTCCCGCGCCCCGGTGTCGCCCACCCGGGGTGGCCGCGGGGACGGCCCTGCCATCGGTGTCACCGCCGGGCCCACAGCGGCACCGGTAGCGGGATCACCGGTGAGGGAACCCCGTACGTCACACCGTCAACGGTTCCGGTCAGTGCGCCGGGGCGACGATGGCGGGCACCGCGCATACCGAGGCCCGCTCCTGCTGCCCGGTGCTCGGCGTCCGCTCCTCGTGCCCGTCGCCCGCTCGCCGGGACGCTGCGCGCGACTCCGCCCCCTGGCCGGGCGTCCGGACTGGGACGCGCCGGCCCTGTCCGGAAGCGAGCTCTACACGCCGTGGGCGGAGCGGCGCGCCTCGGCGTAGCGCTCGCGCACGTGCGGCGCGTCCACGGGTTCGGCGAAGGCCTCCGGCTCGCCGAGGTCCCAGGTCGGCGCCTCGGCGGTCCCCGCCAGCGTCCATGCCGCCTGCCGGGCGGCGCCCACGGCCACGTACTCCGCGGGCCGCGGCACGACCACCTGCGCGCCCAGGACGGTCGGCGCGACCGCGCGCACGGCGGCCGACTGGGCCGCTCCGCCCACGAGCAGCACCCGGCTGACCGGGATCCCGGTGTCGGTCATCGCGGACAGCCCGTCGGCCAGCCCGCACAGCATGCCCTCCACCGCCGCGCGGGCGATGTTCTCCGGGCGCATGTTGGACCGGCGCAGCCCGTGCAGCGACCCGGAGGCGTCGGGCAGCACTGGCGTGCGCTCGCCGTCCAGGTAGGGCAGCAGCACGACGCCCTCGGCGCCCGGCTCGGCGGCCAGCGCCAGCTCGTCCAGCCCCGCCAGGTCCACGCCCAGCATCGCGGCGGTGGCGCCGAGCACCCGCGCCGCGTTCAGGGTGCACACCAGCGGCAGGTACCGGCC
Source organism: Nocardiopsis synnemataformans (assembly GCF_965343085.1). Classification (NCBI taxonomy): domain Bacteria; kingdom Bacillati; phylum Actinomycetota; class Actinomycetes; order Streptosporangiales; family Nocardiopsidaceae; genus Nocardiopsis; species Nocardiopsis synnemataformans. Next base: position 58,469 of record NZ_CBDRFA010000009.1, read on the forward strand.
CGTCGCGTCGGCGTACCCGCAGATGATGCCGCTGGGGTCCTGCGTGGGGCCCTCGCTCACGGCGAACACGGTGCCGCTGGTGCCCAGCGAGACCACCGCGTCCCCCGGGCGCAGTCCCAGGCCCAGGGCGCTGCCCATGTTGTCTCCGGTTCCCGGGGCCACCAGCGCGCCCGAGGGCGTGCGCCCCACGGCCTCGGCCGGTTCGGCCACGCGCGGCACCCGGATCTCGCGTCCGAACGCCCGCGCCAGCAGGTCGGGGCGGTAGGCGTCGTCGGTCGCCGACCAGTAACCGGTTCCCGAGGCGTCGCCCCGGTCCGTGGTGGGCTCGGCCCCGGCTCCGGCCAGCCGCCAGGTGAGCCAGTCGTGGGGGAGCATCACCGCGGTCGTGCGGTCGGCGTGCTCCGGCTCGTGCTGGGCCAGCCAGCGCAGCTTGCTGACGGTCAGGCTGGCGTTGGGCACGGTGTCCACGGCCTTGGCCCACTCGGCGGGGCCGCCCAGCTCCTCGATCAGGTCCAGGGCCGTCCCGGCCGAACGGGTGTCGTTCCACAGCAGCGCCGGGCGGACCACCGCGCCGACCTCGTCCACGGCGACCATGCCGTGCTGCTGTCCGGCGACGGAGACGGCGGCCACGTCGTCGAGCAGGCCGGAGGAGGCCTCCTCCAGGGCCGACCACCAGGCGTCGGGGTGGACCTCGGTCCCGTCGGGATGCGGGGCGCGGGCCTCGCGCACCACCGCGCCGCTGTCGGCGTCACAGACCACGACTTTGCAGGACTGGGTCGAGCTGTCGATTCCGGCGACCAGGGGCATGGTTCTCGCTCCGTGAGGGCAGGGTGGGGTGGCAACCCTCACAACCTAGAGGATCGGGGCGGGTGCTGGAAAGCGCTGCCACTCTCCGTTGTCCCGTGATGACCGTTGTGCCGGGGAGGTGCTCCGGGTGCGTCGGACTCTTGGTCAACTAAACCGATAGGGAAAGTGGTTGACTGCGGTCATGGCAGCCAGCGCACCACCACCGCACCCGCGGCCGTCCGGCGGGGGTCGTGTGGCCGATGCCACGTGTGCGGAGTCCGGGAAGTGATAATTCCTACCAATTCAGTGGATTAGGCTCTGATCAGCTCCGCGGTACCCCACAGGGTCCGTGGAGCCGCACCCTCGCCGGCACCCGTACCGGCCGCCGCGGGGCCCGTCCCCGCGATCCTCCAACCACGATCACGAAGGAGCGCACCATGCGCACGACTCCAGCCGCACTCGGAGCAGCCGCCCTCACCCTGGCGCTCGCCGCCTGCGGCGCGCCCAGCGAGCAGGCCGCCGAGTCCGGCGGCGAGGGGGACGTGCTGCGGGTGGGCGTCAGCCCGGTGCCGCACGGCGACATCCTCGCCTTCATCGAGGAGAACCTCGCCGAGGAGGCCGGGCTGAACCTGGAGATCGAGGAGATCTCCGACTACAACATCCCCAACACCGCCCTGGTCGAGGGTGAGCTGGACGCCAACTACTTCCAGCACCGCGCCTTCCTCGACGAGTGGGTGGCCAACGGGCCCGACGCCGAGCTCACCTACCTGACCGACGTCCACATCGAGCGGCTCGGCCTGTACTCCGACAGCGTCGAGAGCATCGACGACCTGCCCGACGGCGCCGAGATCGCGGTCCCCAACGACCCGGCCAACCTCGCCCGCGCCCTGGGCATCCTGGAGGCCGAGGGCCTGGTGACCGTCGACCCGGAGGCCGGGGCGTCCGCCACCGAGAACGACATCGTCGACAACCCGCGCGACATCACGGTGACCCCGCTGGAGGCCGCGCAGCTGCCCCGCTCGATCTCCGACGTGGACGCCGCGGTGGTCAACGGCAACTACGCCATCGAGACCGACCTGCCGGAGCAGTCCAACGTCCTGGCCTGGGAGCCCGAGGGCGACGACTACGTCCAGTCCTACGCCAACGGTCTGGTGACCCTGGCCGAGAACGCCGAGGACGAGCGCGTCCAGCTGCTCGCCGAGCTGCTGCACGACGAGCGGGTCCTGGAGTTCATCCAGGAGTCCTGGCAGGGCGTGGTCCTGGCCGTGGACGCCGAGGGCGACATCGTCGGGACCGCCGCCGACGACGCGGCCGAGAGCCCTGAGGCCAGCCCCGAGGCCAGCTCCGACGACGCCGCCGAGGAGAGCCCCGAGGCCGGCGCCGACCAGGAGTAACGGGTCACGGGTCGGCGCCCGACAGGGGCCCGACCCCGTACGTCCCTTCCCTTCGCGAGGGCGGTGGAGCAGCGAGCTCCACCGCCCTTCGTCGTGTCCGGCGGTTGGTGCGGGCACGCCACGCGCCTGGGAAAGGGGGGTGTCCTACTTTCACAAAACCTACTCATTAAGTAGAGTTCTGTCCGGCGGTTCCGCACCCGCACCCGCCCTTGTACCCGAACTTCGGAGCCGAGCCAGGCCCCGAGCCCGAACGCCCAAGCCCGCGAAGGATCCCGATGTCCCCGCGTACGTCCCCGCTCCGCGCCGCCGCCGCGGCCCTGGCCCTCGCCGCGGCCGCCACCGCGTGCGGGGCCCCGGGCGGCGCGGACGACCCCGGGCTCACCCTGGGCTACTTCCCCAACCTCACCCACGCCCCGGCGCTGGTGGGCGTGGAGAACGGCATCCTCCAGGAGGCCCTGGGCGAGGACGTCCCCCTCATCACCCAGACCTTCAACGCGGGTCCCGACGCGATCAACGCCGTCTTCTCCGGCGAGGTCGACGCCGCCTTCGTCGGCCCCAGCCCCACCGTCAACGGCTGGGCGCAGTCCGAGGGCGCCGCCCTGCGCGTCATCGCCGGGTCGACCTCCGGCGGCGCGGGCCTGGTCGTGCGCCCCGGCATCGACGGCGTCGACGAGCTGACCGGCACCACCCTGGCCACACCCCAGCTGGGCAACACCCAGGACGTGGCGCTGCGCTGGTTCGCCCGCGAACAGGGATGGAGCGTCGACACCGAGGGCGGCGGCGACCTGTCGATCCTGCCCCAGACCAACGCCGAGACCGTCAACGCCTTCGCGCTCGGCGAGGTCGACGGCGCCTGGCTCCCCGAACCGCACCTGAGCCGACTGGTCGTCGACGCGGGGGGCGAACTCCTGCTCGACGAGGCCGAGCAGTGGGCCGGGACCGGCGGCGACTTCGTCACCACCAACGTCATCGTCAACGCCGACTTCCTCGAAGCCCGCCCGGAGGCGGTCGAGCGCCTCCTGCGCGGCCACATCGACACCGTCGACTGGATCAACGCCCACCCCGAGGACGCGCGGGAGGCCGCCGCCGCCCACCTGGGAGACCTCACCGGCAGCCGGTCCGACCCCGAGGTCGTCGCCGCGGCCTTCGCCAACATGACCTTCACCGTCGACCCGATCGCACCGTCCCTGGCCGCCGGGGCCGAGCACGCCGAGGCCGTCGGCCTGCTCGACCCGGTCGACCTGAACGGCATCTACGCCCTCGACCCGCTCAACGGCCTCCTGCGCGAGGACGGACGGGACGAGGTCGCCGGACTCCAGGAGGAACAGTGACAGCCACGACCGAGAGCGTCGGCACCGTACGTGCCTCCGCCATCGAGATCGACCGCATCTCCAAGGTCTTCGGGGAGGGCTCCGGCGCCGTCACCGCCATCGACGGCATGTCCGTTTCCGTGCGGGCGCGGGAGTTCGTCGCGATCGTGGGCGCCTCCGGCTGCGGCAAGAGCACCCTGCTCTCACTCGTGGCGGGGCTGACCCGGCCCACCACCGGAACCGTGGACACGGGCGGACACCGCGTGGCCATGATGTTCCAGGAGGCCTCCCTGTTCCCCTGGCTCACCGTCGGCGGCAACATCGAGATCCCCATGCGGGTCAACGGGATCGCCAAGGCACGGCGTAGGGAGCGCGTGGCCGAACTGCTCGACCTGGTGCGCCTGGACGGCTTCGCCCGCAAGCGCCCCCACCAGCTCTCCGGCGGCATGCGCCAGCGCGTCGCCCTGGCCCGCGCCCTGGCCCAGGACGCCGACGTGTTGCTCATGGACGAGCCCTTCGGCGCCCTGGACGCCATGACCCGCGACATCCTCCACGACGAGCTCGAACGCATCTGGCGGGAGAGGTCGCTGACCGTCGTGTTCGTCACGCACAACGTGCGCGAGGCCGTGCGCCTGGGCGACCGGGTCATCCTGCTCTCCAGCCGCCCCGGCCGCGTCATCGAGGAGTTCACGGTGGAGGGTGAGCGGCCCCGCCGAATCGACTCCGCCCAGATCGCCTCCCAGGCGGCCCGGATCACCGACCGGCTGCGGGCGGAGGTGTCGCGCCATGCCGGCTGACCCGAGCACGCAGGACCGCCACGTCCAGGGGCTGGACGCCCTGGAGATGGGGCCCCGGAACCAGTCCGACCGCCCCACCGCCGCGCGGGTGGCGGCCAGGATGTGGGCGGTCACCTGGCCCAAGCTGGCGGCCGTGGCCATCGTGCTCGTGGCCTGGCAGGCCGTGGTGTGGAGCGGGTGGCGGCCGGTCTACGTGCTGCCCGGCCCCGACCAGGTGCTGCCGCGCCTGTTCGCCGAACTCTCCTCCGGCGAGTTCTGGGAGGCCCTCGGGGTCACCCTGCGGCGCGCCCTCGTCGGCTTCGCGCTGGCGCTGGCCGTGGGCGTGGCCCTGGGACTGGCCGTGTCGCGCTTCGCGCCGCTGCGCGTGGCGATCGGCTCCCTCATCACGGGCCTCCAGACCATGCCCTCCATCGTCTGGTTCCCCTTCGCGATGCTGCTCTACGGCATCAGCGAGTCGGCCATCATGTTCGTGATCATCCTGGGCGCGGCGCCCTCCATCGCGGGCGGCCTGACCTCGGGGATCGACTACGTGTCCCCGCAGCTGCTGCGGGCGGGCCAGGCCATGGGGCTGCGCGGCGTGCAGCACTACACGCTGCTGATCGTCCCGGCCGCCCTGCCGATGTTCGTCACCGGCCTCAAACAGGGGTGGGCCTTCGCCTGGCGCTCGCTCATGGCGGGCGAGCTGCTGGTCATCATCAACCAGCAGAACTCCATCGGCTGGGCGCTGAGCCAGGCCCGCCAGTTCAACGACTCCGAGGGCCTGCTGGCCTACGTCCTCATCGTGTTGTGCGTGGGCATCCTCATCGACGTGTTCTTCAACTGGGCCGACCGCTCCATCCGCCAGCGCTGGGGCGTCAGCGCGTCCTGAGCACCGGGTTCCACCCGTCGTCCCCGGCCAGGTAGGCCTCGGCGGTGTGCCCGGCGGCCTCGGCCGGGTCCATCTGCGGACGGTCCCCGGTGACCAGCGCGCCGGGGCCGGAGTTGCGGTACTCGCGCATCCGGAACCGCCGCCAGTCGTGGCCGGAGGCCATCGCGATCCACCCCTCCTCGCGGAAGTGGTGGCCCATCCAGGAGTCGCGGACCAACACCCGCGGTTCGGCGTCCGGGTGCGAACTGGGCACCCACGGGCGGCCCAGGTAGACGGTCCCGGCGGGGGCTTCGCTGGTGAAGCGGCTGCGGGTGACCAGGAAGCCGAACTCCCGGCCGGGCCGGGTGCTCGGCGCGGTCACGTAGCCGTTGTCGGTGTCGCTGCCCCGGTCCAGGGAATGGAACTCGCACGCGTCGAACACGGCCGTGCCCCGGCCGAAGACGAAGTCCACGTCGCCCTCGACGTAGCAGCCGCGGTAGTACTGCCGCGAGGGGGTGTCCTCGTCCGGCGAGTCCGCGTACAGCGTGTCCTGGTGGCCCAGGAAGCGCACGTTGTCGAAGACCAGCCGGTCCCCGGTGGCGCGCACCGCGACCGCCTGGGTGGCGGTGACGCCGGGGTGCTCCTCGCGCAGCCAGGAGTTCGCGAAGGTCAGGTCGCGGACGTGCGCGCCGTCCCCGGAGATGACGACGCTGGCGCTGCCGGACGTGCCGTAGACGCCTCCGCCGGGCTTGGGAGTACCCGCCGCGCGGTCGTACGTGAGGACCACGTCGCGCGGGTCGCCGGTCGCGCCGAGCAGGGTGATGCCGGGCCTGTCCGCGGGGATCACCACCGGCTCGCGGTAGACGCCCGCCCCGACGCGGATGGTGACGCGTTCGGCGGCGCCCGCGGGCACGGCGTCGACCGCGGCCTGGACGCCGGCGTGGTCGCCGGAGCCGTCGGCGGCCACGGTGATCACCCGGCCCTCCGCTCCGGGGGAGGGGTGGCCGGGGCGGGAGGCCTCGCCCGCGTGCGCGGCGCCGGAGGCGGTGGGGGAGCTGCGGCGGACCATGGGAGAGGCCCCTCTCATGTGGTAAACGCTTTCTCCAAGGGCGGGGGTGCCCCTGCAACCGATTGCGGAACTGTCTCCGATGCGGCCGCGCCCCGTCAACCCCGGGCACGTCGAGGGGCCCGGCGCGACCGCCGGACCCCTCGTCACGTGTGTTCCGCCCTAGGTGCGCACCAGCGGGGTGTCCACCAGGTGCTCGGCCACGAACCAGGCCTGGAGCTCGTTGGTGCGGATCACGTCCGACACCAGCAGGTCGTTCGTGCCGTCGTCCCCCAGCTCCTGCGTGCGCGCGGCGGCGTCGTGGCAGTCCTCCAGGACCGCCTCGTGCGCCTCCAGCAGGCGGGAGAGCATCGCGGGCACCTCCTCGACGCCGTTGGGCGGGCGCGGGATGCTGGTGATCTCCGCGACGTGCCGGGGGTCGCCGACCGCCACACCGCCCAGGGTCTGCACGCGCTCGGCCAGGCTGTCGATCAGCGCGGTCTGCTCGTCGGCGTGCTTGTCCATCAGCAGATGCAGTTGGTAGAAGGTGTGACCGCGCATGAGCCAGTGGTGCTTCTTGTACAGGTCGTGCAGGATGCGCGTGTCACACAGCACCTGGTTGAGCCGCTGGCACGAGTACATCCGTGTGTCGTAGGACAGCCCGACCGGGAACTGGCGGACCGTCCCGAACTCCTGGATCTCCTCGCCGCTCTGGTGCAGCCAGGGCTGGCTGCTCCTGGGCTTGGGCGCTCCGGCCTTGCGGTCTGCGGTCGTCACTCTGGTCCCCCTCCAGTCGGTGTGACTCGTGTCGCGGGGAGCGCGCACGGTGGCGCGCTCCGCCTGCCAGTCTCGGCTACCCACCGCTCCCGGGGGCCTAACCTCGCGCCAACCGCGGGTAAGTTTCCCGTGCTTTCACCGGTCAGAGGGGCCATCCGGTCCCGGGGGCGGTGCGCCAGGCAGCGGCGTACCGAGACCGTCCGAGGCGGCCGCTAGTGTCCGGCTGGAGCATCCCCGTGAGAGAGGAGTCCCATGAGCTGGGACGTGCTGTTGACGCCGGCGCCCGTGGACGCGGAGTCCGTCGACGACATTCCCAAGGGCACGGAGACCAAGTCCATCGCGCCGCTGTCACGGCTTCTGGCGACGCTGCGCGAGGCCTTCCCTGCGGCGGACCTGTCCGATCCGGCCTGGGGCTACCTCGGGGACGAGGAGCAGGAGTGGACGATGGAGCTCAACATCGGCACCGGCGACCCGGTCAGGGGCGTGATGCTCCACGTCCGCGGCGGCGACGCCGTGCCCACCATCCTCCGGATGGCCGAGGTGCTCGGCTGCCGCGCCATCGACTGCTCGACGGGCGACTTCCTGCGCGAGGACGACGGCGGATGGGAGTCCTTCCAGGATTACCGCGACCAGGTCCTCCTCCAGGTGTCGCCGGAGGGGGGCGGGCCGTCCGCGGCGTCCTGAGCCCGTCCGTGCGGGACGGCTCAGGGGGCGACGGCGCAGGCGGCCTCCAGCACGAACCGCTGCCAGGGCCGGTGCGGGTCGTGCCCGGTCAGCTCCCGCACCCGGCGCAGCCGGTAGCGCAGCGTCTGGGCGTGCACGTGCAGCGCCTCCGCGGCCGTGGTCGCCGCGCCCTCGCGCAGGTAGGCCCGCAGCGTCTCCAGCAGGTGGGCGTTGCCCTCGGCCAGCAGCGGCCCCAGCACGGTGCGGCGGACCGCGGCCGGGGTGACCGGGCCGCCGTTGAGCAGTGCCAGCACGCACGCGTCGGAGGTCCCGAGCAGCCCCCGGGAGTCGAAGGCGTGCGGGGGTGCGGTCTCCAGGGCGTCGTCGGCCAGCCGGTAGGCGGCCGACATGTCGGTCAGCGCGCGCGGCTCCAGCACGCACCCGCGCCAGGGGCGCCCGCCGAGCAGGGCGGCCACCCGGTCGGCGTCGTCGGGGGAGACCAGCAGCACCACCCGCCCCGAGCGCGTGGTCACCAGCGGGTCGGCGCCCACCGGTTCCACCAGACCCAGCAGCTCCACCCCGGCGGCGAGCGCGGCCGCCCGCGGCGGCGCCCCGTCGGAGGGGCCGCCGTCGGCCTCGGCCACCACCAGCACCGCCGGGTCGGGCGGGGCGATGCCCAGGGTCCGCGCCCGGTCGCGGATGGCTCCGCGCGAGGCCTGCCGACCGATCAGCAGGTCGTCCAGGAAGGCCCGGCGGGCCCGCTCCAGGTCGGCGTCCAGGCGGTGCGCGGCCTCGGCGTGGCCCGCGGACAGGCTCTCGGAGATCTGGTCGATCGAGGTCAGCCACAGTTCGCCCAGAGCGAACACGTCGGTGGCGTCGAGCCGGTCGGACGCGAGTTCGGCGACCAGGCGCACCGCCGCCGCCGAACCCACCCGGTGCGCGCGCACCACCGCGCCGATCGAGCGCCCGTCGGCCGCCCGCGAGCGGCCGATGCCCCGCAGCCGCTCCATGTCCTCCGGCGGCAGCCGCGTCGCCCCGGCCGCCCACAGCTCCAGCGAGCGGCCCATCAGCCACCCGGTGATCGCCCGCACCTCCGTGAGCTGGGACCCGTGCAGCGCGCGGTAGGCCGGGACCTCGGCGTGCACCTCGGCGACGATGAGCTCGACCAGCCCGGCCCGCTCCCGTGCCAGCTCGGCACCGACCCGGGCACGCTGTTCGTGTCCCATCGCCCCACCTCCAGAACGGCCAGGGAAGTCTACCGGCAGGGTCTTCGCCCCAGGGGCGGGAAAGACGTGTGGGCAGGCCGGTCCCAGTGGGGTAGGGGAACGGAGAGAGAGCACAGTGACGCGTGGGAGGTTCCGCTGGGGTGGAGGAGACCGAGGGGACGCGGCGCGGGACGCCGCGCCGCCCTCGCCGGGATCCCCTCCGCCCGCGCGGCGCCCCCTGTGTCCGGGATGTCCCTCCGCGACGGCGGTCACCGGGCGTGAACGGTAAAAAGCCCGCACAACCACGGCGCATCGGGGACCGAGACCCGCCCGGACGTGGCAGTATGCGACTGCGGTACGGGGAAGACCGCACGCTGGAAGAACAAGGCAGACCGTTCGGCGCTGACGGGGGATGAGACAGATGCAGCAGATGACAGTTCCAGAACTCACTCTGGGTAATGGTCTGCGCATTCCGCAGCTGGGCTTCGGCGTGTGGCAGGTGCCCCAGGAGGAGGTCGTGGCGGCCGTCTCCACCGCGCTGGAGGCGGGCTACCGCAGCATCGACACCGCGGCCGCCTACGGCAACGAGGAAGGGGTCGGCGAGGCGCTGCGCCGCTCGGGCCTGGAACGCGGCGAGCTGTTCGTCACGACCAAGCTGGCCAACCCCGACCAGGGCTACGACGCCACCCTGCGCGCCTTCGAGGCCAGCCTGGGGCGCCTGAACCTGGACACCGTCGACCTGTACCTCGTGCACTGGCCGATGCCCCGCAAGAACCTGTACGTGCCGACCTGGAAGGCGCTGGAGCGCCTCTACGCCGAGGGCCGCGTCCGCGCCATCGGCGTGTCCAACTTCCAGCGCCCGCACCTGGAGCGGGTCATGGAGGAGGGCGGGATCACGCCCATGGTCAACCAGATCGAGCTGCACCCCCTGCTCACGCAGGCGGACATGCGCTCCTTCGACGCCAAGCACGGCATCGTCACCGAGGCGTGGAGCCCCCTGGGACACGGCAAGCTGCTCAACCACCCGACCGTCGTCGCGGTCGCCGAGGAGCACGGGCGCACGCCCGCGCAGGTGCTGCTGCGCTGGCACATCCAGCTCGGCAACGCGGTGATCCCCAAGTCGGTGACCCCCGAGCGCATCCGCTCCAACTTCCAGGTCTTCGACTTCGAGCTCTCCCGCGCGGAGATGGACCGGATCAGCGGCCTCAACACCGACAGCAGGTTCGGCCCCGACCCCGACGACTTCGACGGCGTCTGAACCTCCCCGTCGTCCACAGGGGCGCGCGGGCGGACCCCTCCTAGTCGCGCAGTTCCCGGTGCCTGCGGGCCCCGGCCAGGACGGCCTCGGTGCCGTTGCGGCGCATGCGGCCGACGTAGACGGCACCGCCGACGAAGATGGCGGCGACCACCCCCAGCACGGCGACGAGGGCGAGGGCGGAAAGCAGCACAGTGATCGACATGCGCTCATCGTAGCCGCACGTCCGGCGGATTCCGAAAGGGGCCGTCCGGGGCGGGCGGCGGGCGCGACACGGGCAGGGAGGGGCCGCCGATGACGGTGCCGGGGGTGGTCGACCTCCTGGACCCCGGCGCCCTGGTGGAGGTGGTGTGCACCGCCGTGGTCCCCGGGGCGGCCGGAAGCGAACCCATGCGCGCCGAGCGGGTCTGGAGACCGGCCGAGGAGGCCGGACGGCCCGGGGTCACCGTCTCCGCGGACGGGGTCGGTCCGCTCCCGGTCCGGGAGCGGCGCCCGTAGAGGTCCCTTCCCCGTGCTCCGGTGCCCGGTCGGGAACGCCCGCGTGGGTCCCCTCCTCGCGTGCCGGTGCCCGGTCGGGAACGCCCGCAGCCGCCGCGTCCGTCCGGTCGGCGCCGCTCACGGTTCCCCCGGCGCCCACGAGCACCACGGCCACCGCGCACACCGCCATCCCCGCCAGGGCGCCCGGACCCACCGGGTCGCCGAACATCAGCCACGACCACACCAGCGTGGTGGGCGGGGTCAGGTACAGCAGGGCCGACACCCGGGCCACGCCCGTGCGGGACAGGACGGCCCAGTACAGGCCGTAGCCGCCCAGGGTGGACAGCACCACCACCCACACCACCGCCGCCCAGAACCCGGGATCGGCGGGCGGGGCCAGCGTTCCGGTGGCCGCGGCCAGCCCCGTGAACAGCACGGCGCTCACCGCGCACTGCACCGCCAGGGCCTGCACCACCGAGCCCCCGGGGCGCGTGCGGCGCTCCAGCAGGGTGGCGGCCACCAGGGACAGCATCGCCCCGAGCGGCAGCAGGTAGCCCCACCACGGCGCGGCGCCCGGCCGGAACAGGTCCGCGCCCACCACCAGGCCGACCCCGGCCAGTCCCAGCGCGAGGCCCGCCAACTGGCGCGGCCGCACCCGCTCGCCCAGCAGCGGGACGGCCAGGGCGGTCGCCACCAGGGGCTGGAGGGCGGCCACCAGGGCGCTCGTCCCGGCGGCCACGCCCGCCTGCGCGGCGGCGAACACCCCGTACAGGTACCCGGACTGGGCCAGCAGGCCCAGCACGGCGTGCGCCGCCAGGTCCCGCCGTGACATCCGCTGGCGGCACCACAGCCACCACCCCGCCAGCAGGGCCGCCACGACCAGGAAACGCCAGGCCAGCAGGGTGGTCGCGGGCGCGTGTTGGGTGCCCAGCTCCGCGCCGACGAAGCCGGAGCTCCACATCACCACCAGTCCGGCGGCGAGCAGGAGGGGCGGTGCGGGACGGAACGGGCGCGTCTTGGTGTGTTCCATGCAGGCAGGTAAACACACCGGTCGGTATACTCACAATGTAGTCCGAACGAGACGCCCCCCGACGGTGGGGGACGCGACAGAGGGAGTGGACACCGTGCCCGGTACCGTGACGACACCGCTGACCCCGGCCGCGCGCCGCGTCCTGGACGTGGCGACCGAGCTGTTCTACACCCGCGGGATCAACACCGTGGGCATGGAGCTGGTCGCCGAGCGGGCGGGGGTGACCAAGAAGACCATCTACGACCGGTTCGGCTCCAAGCAGCAGCTCGTCGTCCAGTACCTGCGCGCCCGCGACGCCCGCTGGCGCGCGTACCTGGACGGCTACCTGGAGCGCGCCCGGACCCCGCGGGAGCTGGTGGCCGCCACGTTCGACGCCCTGGACGACTGGATGGGCGAGGAGAACCCGCGCGGCTGCGCCATGGTCAACGCCTACGCCGAACTCTCCGACCCCGAGCACCCCGGCCGCGCCGTCGCCGAGGAGCAGAAGCGGTGGCTGCGCGGCCTCTACGCCGACCTCGCCGAGCGGTCGGGGGCCGGGGACCCGGGCGCGCTCGGCGACGCGCTGGCCATGCTGCACGAGGGCGCGGTGGTGGCCCGCAACGTCACCGGGGTCGCCGACGCCGCGCGCACCGCCCGCGCCGCGGCGGACGCCCTGATGACCGTGCACGGCGCGGACTGAGGGGCTCGGGGAACCGGGGCGTCAGGGGGGTGTGCCCGGAGGCCCCGGACAGGGGTCCAGGGCAGCCGTGGGCGCACGGGACCGGTGAGAGCTCAGGCGTAGCCGAGCCGGGACAGCTCCGTGCCCGCCACCTCGCGCACGTCGCCGTACTGGTCGCGCGTCAGGCGCTCGCGCCACGACCCCACGCCCCAGGACTCCGCGGTCAGCAGCTCCGAGGCCGACACCCGCGCCCCGGTGAACTCCCGCAGCCGTTCGGCCGTGTCCACCTCGCCGCCGTGCACGTCCTCGTAGCGCAGGGTCAGCAGCTGCTCGGCGCCGATGGAGCGGCGCAGCAGCGCCGACATGCGGATCGCCCCGCGCCAGCGCATCGCGCACTTGGCGGCGGTGGAGCCCTCCGTGAACGCGGACAGGTCCGACTCCTCCTCCAGACCGAAGAAGTGGTTGGGGAACTCGTGGTCGAGCTTCATGAAGCTCGGTTTGAGCCAGGTCAGCGAGCGCTCGTCCTCCATCATGTCCGCGATGACGTCGCGGCCGTCCCGGATCACCTGGACGAACAGGGCGTCGGGGAAGGCCGCGTGCAGGGCGGTGGCGCAGAACAGCAGGTCGGGGCTGGCGTCGCCATAGCGGCGCACCTCCGCGCTGTGCTCGCACGGCTCGGCGGCGGCGTTGGCGGGCACGCGCGCCCACGGCCCCGGGCAGCGCGGGCAGGTCAGGGGCGTGAGCTGCCAGGCCTCGGCGTAGGCCTCGCGCAGCAGGCTCGCGGTTCCGGCGACCTTCTCCAGCGCGAGGGAGGGGCGTCTGGCCACGGCGTAGACGGCGTTGAGCACGCCCGACGAGCCCGCGCCGAGGTGCAACCCCGGCACGCGCGACAGGGCACGGGCGATCTCGGCGACTCCCGAGTGGGGAGCGCCCAGGACGAACACCGGGCGCTCGACCTTGGTCCCGTTGACCACGAGGATGTAGGACGGCTGCTTCATGACGGTGTCGATTTTTGCACCCTTTGCCCACCTCGTGTGCATCGGCAGGGGATGTGGCCTCCGTGCCCCTCCTGTCCACCCGAGGTTACGCCCCGGGTTGGACCGGGGCCGCGCACCGTTCCGGCCTCGGGCGGGGTGGCGGAGCGACGGAGGGAACGCCGGGCGGAGCGGCGAGCGCGGTGGCGGACGCGGTGGGACGAACGGTCCCCCGGCCGCGTAAGAATGGGGGGTATGGCCTCGACGACCACCGACTCAGCGCCCTTCTCCGACCCCGGGGAGTTCGAACGGGCCGCCGACCTCCTGGAGTCCGCCGAGCGCGTCACGGTGCTCACCGGGGCGGGCGTGTCCACCGACTCCGGCATCCCCGACTTCCGCGGCCCGCACGGGGTGTGGACCACCGATCCGGACGCGCAGGCCCTGTCGGACATCGACATCTACATGGGCGACGTGGACGTGCGCCGCCGGGTGTGGGCCCAGCGCCGCACCCACCCGGTGTGGCGCGCCCGGCCCAACGCCGCGCACCGAGCCCTGGCCGAACTGGAGGCCACCGGACGGCTGCGTGCGCTGGTCACCCAGAACATCGACGGCCTGCACCAGCGGGGCGGGGTGTCCGAGGACGCGGTCATCGAGGTGCACGGCACCATGCTGTGGGTGGTGTGCATGGCGTGCGGGCTGCGCACGCCGAGCGAGACGGTGCTGGCGCGCCTGGACGAGGAGTCCGACCCCCGCTGCCTGGAGTGCGGGGGCATCCAGAAGTCGGACACCATCTCCTTCGGGCAGCGGCTCGACGCGGAGGTCGTCGACGCGGCGACCAGGGCCGCCCGCGAGTGCGACGTGTTCCTGGCCGTGGGCACGTCGCTGACGGTCCACCCGGTGGCGGGGCTGTGCGACGTGGCCATGATGGCGCGGGCCAGTCTGGTCGTGGTCAACGCCGAGCCCACGCCCTACGACGACTTCGCCGGCGCCGTGGTCGGCGACCCCATCGGCGAGGCGCTCCCCGCCCTGGTGGAGTGGGTGCGCGCGGCCGGTCGGTAGGAGCGGAGGGACCGGCTCCGCCCGGGCGGAGCACCGGCGCGGTGGCCGTGGTCGACGCGCTCAACCACCGCTGGTGTACTGGCCCCTCTCGGCCGGAACCGTGCGGAGCCGGGTGACGGTGTCGACGGCCTGTTGTTCCTCGGTCCCCCCGACAGCGTCGGCTGCACGGAGTTCCCGTTCCGGCGCCCATGAGGCCCGGACGAGTTCGAGGACGCGATCGAGGACCTCCTCGTGCGTGTGCGGGGCCAGGGATCGCAGGACCGGGACGACCGTCTCTTCCCGGAGCTGGGTGCCGACCACGACCGCACGCACACCGTTGAGGTAGGAGTTGACGGTGTTCACGAGTTCGGTACCGAAAGCGGACTCCTCGGCCGTGAGGGTCAGGTCCTCCGCCGCCTGCCTGAGCGCCACCAGTTCGAGGCGTCCGAGGGCCCGCTGCGCGAGCAGGCGCCGGTAGGTGCGCAGGCGCTGATCGGGGTGTTCGGCGACGGGCTCCAGCCGCAGCCGCATGACCTCGTGGACCTCCGTCCACGCCTCCTCGGAGTGGACGTCCGCGTACCAGGTCGCCAGGTCGTCCGAGACGTGACGCAGGTACGGCAGCAACCCGAGCAGGAAGCGCGCGGACGTGCCGTTGACCCGCATCGCCGTCGACCGCAGCAGACGGGAGGTGGTCGTTTTGTGCGGCACGGTGATCTCGTAGGGGTCGAGTACGGACGGTGTGGCGTCCATGTTCATCCGCAGCTCGAACCCCGTGCTCTCCCCGACGTTGACCGGTGAGGACTCGTCCAGGTCCACGACGGTGACGCCCCCGCCCGCCTCCCACCCGTTCAGGTGGCGCACGCGCAGGGCCGCCACGATGCTGAACCACTCGGTTCCCGGCAGGGTCCGCCACAGCGCGGCCGTGTGCTGCCAGTCCTGGAGGGTCTCGGGGGAGTCCGGGAACAGCTCCCGGGTGTCGACCGGCTCCTCACGCACGAGACACAGCAGGATCATGAGGTTGCTGGTGTAGTTGGCCTCGCGCCGTGTCAACGGCAGCCGCGTGGGCTCGTAGGCGGTGTAGGAGCGGTTGGAGGCCGGGAAGGGCGCCTCCTGGAACAGCTCCACGAGCAGCCGCGCGTAGTCCTCGCGGGCCCCCGGTTCCTCGGCGAACCGGCGTTCCAGGAGTTCGGCGAGGAAGTCCACGACCTTCTCCCGGCCCGCGTAGCTGGCGAAGGAGGACAGGGCGTACAGCTCGCCGTCGTCGGGACGCGCGCTCCGCCCCCGGCGCCGCGAGGAGCGCGAGCGGGACTCGTCCAGCTCCTCCAGCGCGATCGCCACGGCCCGCGCCACCAGGTACTCCCCGAAGGTGGCGTGCAGGAACTCGAAGACGCTCGCGGTGCCCTCACCCGTCTGCGCGCGGGCCTCGTGGACGAAGAAGAACCTGCCCAGCACCTGGTGTGCGGGGTCGATCCGTCCGTGCAGGTCGACGTCCTCCGCGCGCACCGCCGCGTCGGGCATGAGGACCGCCAGGTCCCGGTTCAGCTCGTCGGCGTCCACACTCTGCTTGCGCCGGGTGAACATCGCCAGCGCGGCGACCTCCAGACGGCGCAGCTCGTCCTCGATCGCGTCGTCCAGGTCCCGGTCGTTGAGGTGGGGCCGGTGCTTCTCCACCTCCCTGCGGGCGAACTTCTTCAACAGGCTCTCGTACAGCTCACCGTGGGAGAGGGTGTCCGAGGCGCGCCGCAGGGCGTTGCCCTCCGCGTCGTAGATGAGCAGCATCAGCAGCAGCAGGGGTTGCTCGGCCAGCTCGCGGTACCGCACCAGGACGTCGATGGTCAGGGGGTCCAGACCGGAGGCGGCGAACGCCCGGGAGTTCGCCCTGTTCCACACTTTCAGCATCTGCCCGATCCGGGCGTCGTCGAAGGGCTCGAGCCGCATGACCATGGAGCCGTCGGGGAAACGGGCCCGGTCCGCCACGACGGTGCGGCTGGTGACGATCACCGCCGTCGGCTGGCCCAGCGCCTCCTGCTGGCGCTGGAACTCCTGGACCCGCTCCAGGTAGTCGGAGCGGTCGACTCCGGTCGCCTGGAGGAGTTCGTCGAAGCCGTCCAGGATGACCACGGGCAGCGCTCCGTCCGCCGACTCCGCGAGTTCACGCCAGGACACACGGGTGTGCAGCGTCGCGGCGAGCCCCTCCTCGATCTGCGTGTGGATGGGCGCGTTCGGCTGGACCGAGCGCAGCTCCACCCGGATCGGCAGGAAGTCGGCGGCGGGCAGGCTGGCCGCGAGCATCTCGGTGAACTTGGACTTGCCCGCACCCGGGTGGCCCAGAATGACCGTGGGGACCTCCGTGGCGACCGGGTGGACCAGGTGGGCGGCGATGACCGGTTGGAGGTCACCGACCACGGGCAGCCGGTCCCACCACTCCTCGGCGGAGGGCGTACCGCTGTGCACCGCGTAGGCGGCGCGGCCCCGCGGCGGGACGTAGGCCTCCTCCAGCGGGGGCAGGGACAGGCCCGGGGGTATGTCGTCCGAACGCAGCACGGGCTGGCGTAGGACCGCCTGGTACCCGGCGGACAGCTCCCGCCGTCGCAGGTCCACCGTGCGGTGGGAACTGATGCGCTCCAGGTGCCTGCGCAGTTCCCCGAGCCCCGTACCGACGACCTCGCGCGTGTGCTCGTGTTCGGCGAGGTGGACCCACATGCCGAACTCGGGGATGTCGGCGGCGAGCTGACGGTAGGACTCCTGGTACCGGCGGGAGGCGTTCGCGGGGACGAGGCGCCGCATGTTCCGCAGGAGGCTGTGATCCTCGGAGGTGATCCCGTGCCTTTCGGACACCGCGAGCCCTGTCAGGGCCACCGCGAAGTCCCTGAACAGGAAGTCCGAGAAGAAGCGGGGGACCCAGCCCGACCCCAGGGACACGGCGGGAGCGGTCCCGGAGTGCGCGAGGACGCGATCCATCAACCCGGCCTGTTCCTCCCCGGTGAACTCCAGGTCGGCCAGGGTGAAGGGGGCGTCCAACTCGGCCAGGGCCTCGTCCACCGCCTCGAAGAAGGCGACGACGACGATGATCTGGTGCGCCGCCTCGATCTTCTCCGTCCGCGACAGGCGGCTCTCGCCGCTGATCTTGTCCCGGATCCCCTCGATGGCCCGCCGCCCCCCGCTGACCAGCGCTCCCCGCAGACCGAAGAGGTCGGGCACCCCGACCAGCCCCAGGCCTCCGTCGGCCAGCCTCTCGGCGAGGCCCATCACCTCCGAGTCGTTGTGGCCGAGGATCTTGAGCGCGTCCGCGTAGGTGAGCCGTTTCGCCATCGGGGGTGCCTCTTCCGGCGTCGAGGGGAGTGGGAACACAGTCGGACCCGGCACCGGGGGCGGTGCCGAGTCCGCAGGTCAGCATGGGTCTCGGGGGTGAGGAGAAGTCATCGCGATCCCGTGGTGGGATCCGCTAGGGCAGCTCCCAGTTCACCAGTTCGGAGTTCTGTTCCTTGAGCATCTCGTTGGCGCGGCTGAACGGCTTCGAGCCGAAGAACCCGTTCTTCGCCGACAACGGGCTCGGGTGCGCGGACTCCACACACGGCACACCCGGCATCAGCGGGCGCAGGTTGCGTGCGTCGCGCCCCCACAGGATCGCCACCAGCGGCTTGTCGCGCTCGGCGAGTGCCCGGATGGCCTGCTCGGTGACGGCCTCCCAGCCCTTGCCCCGGTGCGAACCGGCCTTGCCCGGCTCCACCGACAGCACCCTGTTGAGCAGCAGCACGCCCTGCTGGGTCCACGGGGTCAGGTCGCCGTTGGAGGGCATGGGCACGCCCAGGTCGTCGACCATCTCCTTGTAGATGTTGCGCAGGCTCGCGGGCAGGCGCACGTCCGGGGCGACCGAGAAGCTCAGGCCCACCGCGTTGCCCGGGGTCGGGTAGGGGTCCTGGCCCACGATGAGCACGCGCACGTCCTCGAAGGGCTGCTTGAAGGCGCGCAGGACGTTCTCACCGGCGGGGAGGTAGGTGCGGCCCTCCGAGACCTCCTGGCGCAGGAAGTCACCCATCGCGGCGATCTGCGGCGCGACCGGCTCCAGGGCCTCGGCCCAACCGCTGTCCATGATTTCTTTCAGGTCCTTCGGCATGGCCAGAACACTAGCGGCAGCGAGCGACATCCACGTCCCCTTCGGGCCTGCCCCGTTCCTGGAGGCGCACTTTTTCACCCGAGGACGCGGAGCCGGGAGCCCATCTCGTCCACGTACTCGCGTACGGAGCGTTCGGGGACCCGGCAGGAGCGGCCCACCCGGATCGCCGGGAGGACTCCGGAATGGACCATGCGGTACACCGTCATCTTCGACACGCGCATGATCGAGGCGACCTCCGCGACAGTCAGGAAGCGCACCTCCTCATGAGGTGCCTTCGGTCCGCGCCGAAGCGGTGGGACGGGCACACGGTCATCGAGCCCCAGGATCTGGGCGGCGAACGCGTTCACCCACGCGTGTGTGTCCGAGTCCGCTGTTCCAGCCTCCTCCAGAACCTCCAGGAGGGCTGTGGTGTCCAGAGGACGCCCCAGGGTGAGGACCTCCACCCCCACCGGCCGACCGTCAGCGGAGTAGTCCACGACGAACGGACCGTAGTCGAGGGTTCTCTCCACGCGAGCGTCGGTGAGAGTCAGGTAACCCGCGTCCGCTTCCTGGTCGATCGTCACTCTCCGAGGCGCTGCCATGGGAATCACGATACTTCCACCACCGTTTTGATCACAGGGTCTGGCGTTCCCCAGGTCGTGTCCTTCACCGCCACGTAGATCTTCCTGCCGTCACCGGTGTGTCCGTACAGCTTGTAGGAGTTGTTCGCGGAGTCGCGCGCGGACCTCACGCGTCGGGGACGAGCACGACCTTCCCGACGACGGTGCGGGACTCGGCGAGGGTCATCGCGCGGGAGACCTCCGAGAGCGGGACGCGGGCGGCCACCTGCGGTGCCAGGACGCCGTCGGCGAGCAGACGCAGCACCTCGGTCAGGTCCTCGCGCAGCCGGGCGCGGAAGGCGTCGGCATGGCGGCGGCGTCCGGCCCAGAAGTTGTAGAAGTGGGCGCCGCGGCCGTTGGGCAGGGCGTTCCACACCAGGAGCCGGCCGAAGAGCGCGAGCACGGGCAGCCGGGAGTTGCCCTCGACATCCTTCGTCGACGCGGTGCCGTAGGAGACGAGCGTGCCGCCGCGGCGCAGCAGGCGCCAGGAGCGGACCAGACCCTCCCCTCCGACGTGGTCGAACACCGCGTCCACGCCCTCGGGCGCCAGGGCCCGGATCCTGTCGTACACGTGCGGGTCGCGGTAGTCGACGGGCATCGCGCCGAGCGCGCGCACGGCCTCGTGGTGGCGCGGTGCGGCCGTGCCGATCACGGTGATCCCCTCGTGCAGGGCGAGCTGGACCAGGGCCGTGCCGACGCCGCCGTTGGCGCCCAGCACGACGACGGTGCCGCCCCGTCGCACGCGGGCCGTGCGGTGCAGCATCTGCCAGGCGGTGATGCCGTTGACGAGCAGCGTCTCGACCTCCGCCGGGTCCGCTGTCTCCGGCACCGCGACGAGGTCGCGTGCGTCCAGGAGCAGGTGGCTGGCCCAGGCGCCGGTCTTGGTGACGGCGGCGAAGCGGCGCCCGACGAACGAGGCGTCCACGCCCGGACCCACGGCCTCGACGGTGCCGACGACGTCGTAGCCCGGCACGAACGGGAACGGGGGCTGGTCGAAGTACTTGCCCCGGCGCATCTGCTGCTCGGCGAACGAGACCCCGGTCGCCTCCATGCGCAGCAGGACGTGACCGGCTTCGGGAGCGGACAGCGTCCGGGGCCGCACCTGAAGACGGGAGGGTTCGACCCGGCCGGGCAGCAGGACCTGGGTGGCGGTGGTGGCGGCGTTCATCGGGACTCCTGTCGGAACACTCGGGGTAACGCTTGTAAACTTACATGCGTAACCTTAAGGGTGCAAGGCAGGCCGCACAAGCTTCCAGCCGTAAGGTGACACCATGAAGGACACGAAGGACGCGTCGGCTCCGCGCACCCGTAACCGCCGAGGCCAGGGCGGCCGCCTGCGCGAGGAGATCGTCGACGCCGCGGTGGAGCTGCTCGACGAGACGGGGGACGAGCGCACCATCACCCTGCGGTCCGTCGCGCGCCGCGTCGGAATCGCGGCGCCGTCGATCTACCCGCACTTTTCGGACCAGCCCGCCATCATGCTGGCCGTGGTCCGCAGGGCCTTCGACGAGCTCGAGGCAGCGCTGAACGCGGCGGTGGCGGAGGCGGGCACCGACCCCCGCGCGCGCCTGTACGCCACGTGCCACGCCTACCTCGACTTCGCCCGCTCGCGCCCCGAGCGCTACCGCACCATGTTCGGCGGTCTGTGGATGCCCACGCTCGGGGACTCCTCGGTGACCGGGCAGGAACTCGTCACCCTTGGGGACGCGAGCCTGCGCGTGCTCGGCGAGGCGCTCACCGCCTGCGTCGACGCCGGGATCTCCACCAGCACCGACCCCGGCGCCGACGCGGTCGGGCTGTGGCTGGGCCTGCACGGGCTCGCCCACCAGCGCGCCGTGACCCGGGTGTTCCCCGGCCCGGAGGACATCGGCGAGCGGATGATCCCGGCACTGGCCCGCCTCCGCGAGGACTGAAGGCCTCCGCGTCGCCTCGGGGGCCGGCCTTCACGCCGTGCCGCTCGTGTGTCCGGCCCGCCGGTCAACCGTCCCGTACGGGGCCGTCGGACGGAGATGGCGGCAGCGGAAAGGGGGCGTGTCCGGTCATGCGAAGAAGGTGTAGAGCACGTAGACCGTGAGCACGAGTACCCAGGTCTCCCCGGCCCACGCGGTGACGGCGAACACCTTGTCACGGGTCTTCCCGCGGCGGACGACGGTGCGGAGTTCCTCCCTCCTGGCGTCGAACGCCCGCTGGAACTCCTCCCTGCGCTCCTCTGCTCGTAGGTCGATGGCCTCGATGCGTTCGGCGAGCTGGCCGACGGCCTCCGTCGACTCGTCGGGATCCATGACGGCCAGTTCGGAAGGATGTCTGGCGCCCTTGCCGGTGATCTTGCCGTAGACCCGGCGCTCGCACTCGCGCACGGCGGCGAGCTTCTCCTCGATCGCCTCTTCGAGGATCTCGTTCTCCTGCTGTCTGCTCTCAGCCAGGAGCATGGCGTCGACCGTGCCGCCTTCGATGCGTACGACGCGCCGGACGGAGCCGCGGTGGATCCATGAGAAGAGGAGAAAAACAGGAAGGGCGACCAGAAGGAAAATAATGGTGGTGGCAGGCATACGTTCTCCTCCGGGCTAGCGTGTTTTTCGGCGAGGGATCCTAAGCGCCGGTCTCACCGGTTTCGCCGGTTTCGCCGACTGTGCTGGTTGCTCCAGCCTGGGGACCTCCAAAAGCTCCCGAAGCTTCTCGGTCTCGTTGCTTTTCCACTCGCTATTCCCTCTGCGGCTTGCTCTTCTCAGCGTTTTTATGAGCCATTTTTGATTCAACCTCTCCTCAGTTCTCCTGAGGGCTCCCTCCACGGTGGTAAGGTTTTTCGTATGGCTGTTGGGTTTTTCCTTCCTCAGTTCGTTTTTGGTCATCTTTCTGAAACCGCGCATCCTTGCCTCGGTGTAGTCAAGAAATTTTTTCTTTTTCTGGATGTCCTTCATTATTTTGTTGTAGTCGCTGACCCACTTTTGGAGGGAGGACGACTGCTCGCGGCTCAGAGATGTGAGGTCGATGGGCTCCAGAAGGCCCGCTCGGTTTTTGGTGAGGACTCCTGCATCAACGTACTCCTTGATGTCCTGTTTGATCTTTTTCTCTTGGGCCAAAATATTATTTCGGGCTGTCGAAATATTTGCAAGCGCCATATTGGCTTCAAAAACCGTTCCCTTTTTTTCTTCCCTGTGTCCGCGTCTGAGGTATTCCATTCCATCTTCGATGCTCCTTCTTGTGTCCGAAATGCTCTCGCGGTCACTTCTTCTCTGCTCTTCGGCCTGGTGGTGCGATGACCTGTACGTCAGGCGTGAATTCGCATTCCGCACAACCATTCCCGAAGCCCTTGCTATCAGGGCTCCGGCAATTACGGCAATGAGGAAAAGCACTGATTCCATGAGTCTTGCCAATCATTTCAGGATTCCGTTATTTCTTTCCTCCAGCCCTCTGTGCGGGGCACGGAGATTCTCATTCCTCTCTACGGGAAAGATGGAGGGAGATGACTTCCTCCGTGCGCTCCAAGGTTCCAAGTATGTCTCCGACCTGGTATTGAATTACTCCTCCGGTAGTGTCTTCCTGGACTCGTTCGAGTGCTTGGCTGAGCAGACGGCACCTGCCTTGTACGACCCCGTCGGCCCGGGCGAGACCTCCGCGCTCCTCGTTGAGCCTCTCAAGCCTCCTTAGAAGGGAGGAAATATACTCGTCCGTCGGTGGGGAAATTCCTTTCTTTGCTTCCTTGGAGCGATGAGCCCTGTGTGCGAGAAGAATGACGACTGCGGCTGCCATGAGCATGATGAGCTGTATAGTAATTGCTGACATTTCGGCGATTTCCTTTCTTTTTGCCCTTCTGGGCGTGTGCCACTATTCATCTTCTTGTTCTGCGAGAGTTTTTCTTCTGCGCTGGACTGTTTGACTGGTTCATTTTTTTGGCCAGTGCTGAGTTTCGCTCCTTCTGCTTATCCTCCTTTCTTTTTGATTTCAAGAGATCGTCGAGAATCTCTTTTATCCCCTCGAATTCTTCAGCGAAGTTCTTGGCGCGGGGGACAAGCTCTGATGCCAATTTGATCTTCTTGGCCTCGCTCAGTACGCGTTCCTTATGGGTTTCGATGGGTTGCTGTATGGTTTTGACATCATCCTCAACCTTGAAACGCGTGTGTTCCAGTTCTTGCTGGAGTATTTTTTCGGGGGATTGATTGACTGATTCCTTGATTTTTCTCGCCGCGAGAAGTATGCGCTCGTTGAAAAAGCTAGCCATGCCGATGAGGCCATTGAGTGCGACCATCCCTGCCAGCATGGTGATCAGGCGAAGGGATTCGCTGGGTATGCTGGTCAGTCCCTGCAGGAGATCGCCCAAGGGGTGATCCTCCTTTCCGTCTTCTTTTTACTCAGTCGTCGAGCCAGCCCTCGGGCACGGGCGCGACGGGGAGGGCGCGTGGTTCCTGGTGTCTTCGCGAAGTGCACTCGCGGAAGGGGCCGGTGTCGCCGAGGATCACTGGGAGTTGCGTGTCCAGGTAGTCGCGGTACCAGATCGCCATGCCGGTACCGGGTTCCAAGCGCATCACCTCCCAGGAGTGCCACAGCGCCTGGAACCGGGAGACCGCCTCCGGATGCCGCCACCACTCGGCACACCAGCGGAACTGGCCGCCTTCCGGTCGACAGAACACAGGGACGAAGCGCTCGGTGACGAATTCCTCCACGTCCGCGAAGACCGGCTGCGGACTCTCCTCGTCATCCCCGTCGGCCGCAACCTCCTCCTCGTACCCGTCTGGGTTCTGCTGCTCTGCTTCGTCATGGGTGTTGGCGGTCAACGGTTCGTGTCTCCTCGGTGGTGTCGTCCGGTCAGGTCGCCGAGCATTCTGTAGTGCTCGTTCTCGCTGGTTTCGAGACGCACCGGTTCACCGTCTCCGTCCCCGAGCAGAATGAAAAACGGAATGTCCTTGCTCACAACTATATGATCCTCTGTATCGATCTTCGCGGTTTTATCTCCCCTTTCTTCTGGCGGAACTCTTGTTGTTGGCCTGCTGCGGAGCAGGGGCTCTCGCCTTGCCCTTTCCACTGGCCTTGCCGGAGTGCTGATCGCTTGATTCCTTTTCCAGTGCCTTGTTGATTTTCGGTGCGGCATCAATATTTTTTACCTGCTGGGACATGGCGTCCTTGACCTGCTTTTCAATATTATTCAAGGTTCCCTTGGGAATGTCTTTCTCTCCATGTTTTGGGATAATAACCCTGCCCTTGCCGTTTGGGCCCATGAGTTTGACATGGCTGCCTTTCTGGTCTTTTACTCGAAATCCTCTTTTCTGGAGTTCTGCGATAATCTTCTTGCCAGTTTTGGGGAGTTTATCGTCAGTCATCCTTGACGCTGATCTCCACTGTGCTCAGGGTCGGGTCATCAACGGCGGGCGGAACCGGCTGGTCGGTGTAGTTGAGCTCCAAGGCCTCGATGATCATCGCTTCGGCCTCTGCGCGGGTCTCTCCGAAGCTTGCGATGTCGGCTTCCACGCAGTAGGACACGTACTGGTCTTCCTCCCGGTAGGTGACCACGGTCAGTTTGTGCTTTTCCATGAAGGGTCTCTTTTCTTTTCGTGTGTAACCAGAGGCACCGTCGCCCTGGTTTCGTGCTGCGGACTTCGCTGCCTGGGGAATACGGTCCCTGGGCGGACAGCAACGGCCATGACGGCGGCCTGACCGTTCAGGCCTAGGTGGGACTGATCCGTCAGGTCCAGCCGAGCAGTCGGTAGTGCTCGTTCTCGTCGGTTTCGAGGCGCACGGGCTCGCCGTCTCCGTCCCGGGGGAGGACGAACACCACGCCGTCCTTGCTCACCGCGATCTGGTCCTCCTCCGGGGACAGCGCGTACGCGTCGACGCCGTGTTCGTCGAGCACCGGGTTCCACTCGCTGACCCCGCCCTCGGAGTCCAGCGTGAACTCGATGACGGGTCCCGGAACCGTGGATCCCCGAGAATCCTCGGAGCTCATGTCGAAACCGATGTAGCTGCCGTCCTCGGTGGGGGTGAAGTGGTCGTAGACGCTCCTGCGGTCGTAGTCGTAGGCTTCGTCGCCGTCGTTGGTCAGGATGGCGACCTTCCTGAGGAGGACGCCATTGTCCGCTCGCACCCCTTCGACATGCAGGCTGTCGGCGCCGATCCGTCTCGTCTCGGCGAGTTCCACGGGGTCCAGCGGGGGTTCGCCGCCGATCAGGTTCTCCAGACCCCTGTACTCGGCTTCCTCCTGGACGAGCGCGGGTTCGGCCCCTTCCTCCAGGAACGGCACGGAGTGCAGCGAGGACGTCCTCAGCTCCATGAGGTACAGGTGCTCGCCGCCGGAGCCGAACCCGAGCCAGCGAAAGTGCGGATCCGTTGAGGAGATATCGTCGCCCACGGTGTCGAACTCCGCGATGGTCTCCCTGTCGGCGAGGCGGTGGACGATGACGCTGTCACCGCCTGCGACGAGCGCCAGATAGCCGAAGTCCTCGCTGAAGGCCGCTGTGAGGCTACTGCCCTCGTCCGCGGCGCTCGGGTAGACGAAGAAGCCGTACCTGGCCGTTCTGTCTGACAGTTCCAGCCCTCCCCGCCCGTCGCCGAGGTCGATGCGGTGCAGTTCCTCCCCGGTTTCGGGATCCAGGGTCACCAGCACGCGGTAGTCCTCGGTGTGCGCGATGATCCCGGGGGAGTCGCCCCAGACGGGGGCCGCCTCGGAGGCCGTGGGTTCGGGTTCCCGCGCGCCGCCGTCACCGGTCCCGCCCGAACAAGAGGTGGCCACGAGGACCAGGGCCAGCGGCCCGGCGATACGGCTTAGGGTCGTGGACGTGCTCAATGGATTTCCTCCGTTTTCTCAGGAGTCCGCCGTCTGTTCCGCGCCCCCTCGGTGATCAGGGTGTCAGCGCGTTCGATGGCCTCGGTGATCTGCTTCGCGTCGTCATTCTCGTACCAGGGGCGCATCTCCACGAGGGTGGGCCGGGCCGCGGTGGCGAAGAGCAGCGCCTCTCCCTTGGCGATCTGCCGGATGTCGGAGCCCTGCATGATCTCCTGTCGCCGCAGCTGTACGGAGTGGTTGCCCTTGCCGTCGCCGAAGCTGAACGACCCCGTGGAGACGTCGTGCTGTCCGATCAGCTTGGACAGGGCCTCCACGATCTTGTGGTCGTCGAGCCCCGCTCCGAAGACCTTGACGGTGGCGGCCGACCACATCGCCTCCATGCCGTTCTCCGTCCACACGCGCACGCCCTGCCGGTAGCTCTGGAGGATGGTGACCGGGATGACGCCGCGGGAGCCCAGATGGGAGTACATGTCGGGAAGGTCGGCGATCTTGCAGATGTTGGCCGCCTCGTCCAGGACGGCGACCAGGGGCGGGTCCAGCCTTCCTCCCTGTCCCTCCGCGGCCTCCTCGGCGGCGAGGAAGACGGCGTCGGTCAGCGCCGCGATGAGGGGAGCGGCGGCCGAACGGGACTTGCTCAGCAGGTGCAGCGTCTGGCGGGTGAGCACGAAGGACCGCGGTTCGAACTCCCGTACGCCGAAGTCCTCGGGCGGTGTCACCCACTCCATGATCGCCGGGTCGTCCAGGCAGCGCGCCGCCGTGCGGGCGGTCGTGTAGATGCCGTCCCGGGTCTCCGAGACGATGTTCTGGGTCTCGCGCAGAGCGTCCGCGTAGGCGTTGAAGCCGTGGTCGTACAGGATGTTGACGGGTCTGGGCTGTTTGGCGTCGTGCAACCACTCGCCCACGGTCTCCAGGGACTCCCCGTCCAGGGCCGCGGCCAGGAGCAGCTGCGAGATCAGCGCCTTGGCCGCAGGACCCCACATGTCCTTCTTGGAGTCGTCGTCGATGGTCAGGACGAAGTGGCCCGCCAGACGGTGCGCGGCCTCGACGCTGTCCACTTCCCGCAGCGGATTCCACCACAGGCGCTGGGGCTGGTGGGCGACGCGCTGGGGATCGAACAGCCACACGCTCTCGCCGGTGCGCTCACGCCTCAGCTGGGCGGTCGCGGCCCACACATCCGCCTTGTTGCTGGTGGCGAGCGCGGGTCCGGGAGCGGAAAGCACGTAGGGGACCGCCATCGCGGTCGTCTTGCCCGCCCGGGGGGCCATGTACGCCAGAACGGTGTCCTCCCAGGAGGCGAAGAGCGTCGGTTCGGCCCTGCCGCGCGGACGCTTCACCGCCCCGATCACCAGTCCCACGTCCGGGTCCTTCAGGGACTTGGCCCTGCGTCCGGCCAGTGAACCGCGGCGCAGCCTCAGGGCCTTCTCCGCGGCCGCGGGTCTGGCCAGCTCGGCCACGGTGTCATCCCCGCTGTTGAGCGCGGCCACGGGGTCCGCGGCGCGGCCTCGGATCCCGCCGACCAGCCGTGCGGCCAGCACGACCACGGCGATCGCCAGCAGCACCAGTGCGAGCGCGACCACCAGGACCAGCGGTGTCGGCATGCCCGGCCAGGTGGCACCGGTGTCCCCCCTGGCCAGGGAGAAGGCCCAGGAGACGCCGAACGGGGGGACGTCCTCGTCCACGAGCAGGCCGGTGACCCACGCGCCGCCCCACACCAGCCACACCAGGAGGACGGCGGACCAGAGCGCCACCAGGGCGAACAGGGGGCTGGCCGCGGCGGACCAACCCGTTCCGCGTGGTTGTAGTTGTCTGCCCATGGCTTCTCAGGCCCTCATCTTCTGGTCGGTGTCGTAGAGCCGGGCCTCGTCCGGGGTCAGTGCCATCTGTACGGGGATGCCCAGGCGCTCGGCACCGGTCTTGATCAGGTACTTGCCGCGTCCCGGATGCCTCGCGCCCGGTTGCCAGGAGTCCGGGGAGGACCAGGAGGAGACCAGGTTCTGTTCGGGACCGGTCAGGGGCGTGATCTGGTGGACCCGCGCCAGCTCGCGCGGGGGCAGGCCCGCCATGACGAGGATGGCGCTGCGGTCCACGAACCCCCGCGCCTTGGCCCGGTCCTCCTCACTGGTCAGGGACTCCAGGTCGGAGAGGGAGTGCGTGACCATCACCGACGCCATGCCCTTGGACCGGTTCAGCCGGGTCAGGGAGTCGGCGTACTCCACCAGCCCGGGGGCCCCGCGCAGCGCACGCCACAGCTCGTCCATGACACCCAGGTAGGAGCGCCGGGGGGCCAGGCCCGCGTCCGCGAGGGCGGACGCGGCGTCCACCATGCCGAAGCCGTAGCTCCACGTGCACAGCATGGCCGCCGTCAGCAGTTTGTCGCCCGCAGCCCCCACCCGGCTGATGTCCACGCTCACTGCGGGGCTGGACAGGTCGATGGGCTCACTCGTGTCCTGGTCGAAGACCCCTGCCAGGGAACCGGAGACCAGGAGCCGCAGCGTGAAGATCAGGTCGTCCACGCGGCGGTTGTAGCTCCCCTCCCCGTCGGCGCGCGCCGCCGCCCTCAGGGGCTCGGGGCCCTCCTGGATGACGCGCAGCACGTCCACCACCGTCGGCTGGCGCCCGGTCAGCTCCAGCTTCTCGTCCAGCAGGTCCACCGCGGTGCCGAGCACGACCTCCTCGGCGTTGTTGATGGGCGCCTCGCGGATCAGCAGGCACAGCGCCATCAGCAGCGCGATCCGGCGTCCGCGCACCTCCCAACGCAGCTTCTCCCCGTCGGCGCGGCTCATCCTGGAGACGGCCCTGCCCAGGGGACCGGCGTCCAGCGGGTTGATGCGGTCCATGCCGCGCCCGATCTTGATCACCTGGCCGCCGAGGTGTTCGACGAGGTCGCTGTAGTCGGGCTTGCTGTCACCGAGGACGATGGTGCGCGTCCCCGCCGCGATCGAGCCCGTCACCATGCGTTTGACCAGGGTGGACTTGCCCGTGCCGGGCTGTCCCAGGACGAAGACGCCGGGGTTGGTCACCAACCCCGCCCGCAGCCACGCCAGCGGGTCCAGGCACACGACCTCGCCCGACAGCTGGTCGCGGCCGATCGGCGTGCCCACAGCGGGAGGCTTGCTGCTGGTCACGAACGGGAAGAGGCCGCACGCCTGAGTGGTGGTCGCCTGGTACTCCACGACCGGGCAGATGTTGGGGGAGCGGCCTCCCGCACGGTGCCGCCAGCCCAGCGGGGGAGGCGGCTGCTCCGGGGTTTCGCCGTCACCGGCCCCGGAGACGGTCGTGGGTTTCTCCTCCGCCTTCCGCTCCTTCTGGTTCTTCTTCCACGCGGTCTCCGGCGGGAACCGTTCCGCGCCAGAGGCGGACGGGGAGTCCGTTGTGTCCTCGGAACGCACCGACTTCTTGGATCTGGTCCTGAACATCGTTCCTACCAACCGTTCAGTCGCTGCAACAGCCATGGTGGACAGATTCCCAGCGGGAGCGTGGTGGCGAAGGCGACGTCCTGACTGCCCCAGGCCCGCCTGAGCCGGATACGCGAGGACTCGGCGGCGGACTCGGTCTGGGCGATAGCCGCGGCCAACTGCTCCTCGTGCTGGACGGTCACCGTCACGTACATCGACATCTGCACCAGGCCGGCGCCCATGCTCTCCTCACGTGCGGCCTGGGCGGCGCGCTCCTCGTCCTGCCGGTCGCGCGCGCTGACCTGGTGCCTGATCCTGCGGCTGAGCTCGGACTTGTACTGGGCCGCTGTGCGCTGGTTCTCCAGGGCCGTGGCCGCGCTGGCCGCGGACCAGGGGCGGTAGAGGATCGTCGTCCGCTTGCAGTACCTGGTGGGGGAGAGGAGCTTGGCGAGGACGTTCGAGGTCACGTTGGTGCGCGGGGCCTCCTGCCACACCCAGGACACGCTCGTGCCGCTGTCGTGGACGTACCGGTCATGGCGCAGCTCGGCCGACATGGGCCCGGCGTCGGCCCAGTCCTTCGTGCGCAGGCCGTCGCCGTTCTCCAGGAGCAGTCGGTTGGTGTCTCCTCGCGCCGCGGGGTCGTAGGCGTTGCGCACGGAGGCGACGAGGTGCTGGGGCGTCGCCCTGCCCAGGAGGCTGACCCCGCAGTTGCCCAGCCCGCCCTCCAGTTCGTTGAGGTAGTTGCCCAGTTCGGCGATGGCCTCGACCTTGGTCTTCGGGTTGGCCGGGAACCTGCGGGGGTCGAAGGTGATGGAGATACGGGTCTCGACGTTCGCGCTCACGGAGGGAGTGCTGGCGACGAGGTCGTTCATGATCTTGTGCGCCTCGGCGGGCGCGTCGGGATCCAACTGCGCGGACACCTGGTGGCGCAGGGTGGAGCCGGGGTCCGGCGCGCTCTCCACGGTCACCGCCACCCAGGAGATCCAGGGCATGTATCCCAGACCCGCCAACCACGCGTGCCAGTTGGCGACCCACCCGTCGACGTCGCGGGACTCGGCGAGCCAGGTGGAGTTGGGCGCCGTGCGCACGGTGGCGGTCATGTGCCCGGTGCGGCGGTGCCAGACCAGTCCGTAACGACCTCCTCTGCCGTCCTCGACGTTCAACAGGCTCACGGGGGCGAGGACGCCGGGGAGCTGGAAGGCCCGGGGGTGTTCGACCAGGACACCGCCCACGTACCGTGTGTGGCCGCGGGCTCGGGCGGTGGCCCACCTCAGACGCAGGCCGATCCACTGGCCCAGGGACTGGCCCTGGACGGGAACGATCATCACCAGGGCGGTGACGATGAAAGGCGGCCCGGCGTATACGAGGAGTCCCGGACTGACGGAGGCGACGACGACCAGGACGATGAGTCCGCCCATCAGGGCCATGGTCGCGCCCAGGCCCAGACCGGCGATGCCGATGCTGCGCTGCTTGCGCCATCCGCCGTACATGCGCGGTTGAGACATGGGTGTGGCATCCCTTCGGGACTAGTCGTCCTGAGGCTCGGTGGAGGAGTCTGCGTCGGTATTGGTGGGCAGGGCGCCGGTCTCTGGCTGCGCCGCTCCGCCCGAGTCTGCGTTTTCGGAGGAGGAGCCTCCGTCCTGGGCCGGTGGCGCTCCTGTACCGGTTGGCGGCTGGTCCGCCCCCGTCCCGGGGGGAGCCTCCGGGACGGGTGTCGGTGCCTGGTTGACCTTGTTCGGATCCTGGGAGGCGCCCTGCGGATGGTCCTGGTCGGATGGTGTTTCCTGAGGCTGCTGCGTTTTTTCGTCGCCAGAGTTCTGGGCGCCCACGTCCGATCCCTGCCCGCCACCGGGGTCGCCCGGGGACCCCGCCACCTTCTGGCCGTCGCCCCCGGGGCCGGCGCCGGTCTTGGGCGGGTTGATCCCGTCGCCGAGGTTTCCCAGACCGGCGTTGATGTTGCCCGCCTGCGAGGCCGCCGCTTCCCCGGCCGCGGAAGCGCCGCCGGTCGCCGCGGCGGTCCCCGCTGAGACGGCCGCGTTGAGCAGTGCGGGGGCCGGGTTGGCGAACCCGCCGACGTGGCCGACGGTGAAGTCGAAGAGCTTCACCATGACCGGCATGGCCAGGAGCGCGAGCCCGAGCACGATGACGCCCATCGTCATCGTGTAGGCCATGTTCAGGAGGCTGTCCAGGGTGACGTCCTCCTCCGCGTCCTCGGCCTCGGTGAAGCCGAGTTCCTGCGGTGACGATGTGTTGAGGTCCAGCGCGTCGTCGCCGAACATCTCGGTGGAGTTGGAGAGGTCGGGCTGTCCGCCCTGGAGGAGCATGAACCCCACCCACATCACCATGACCGCGCACGGTTTGTAGAAGATGAGGGCGAGCATCCAACCGGTGATCTTCTCGAACCACTTGGTCCCGGGGATCATCTTCCCGACCGCGGCGAGGGGGAGCACCCCGGCGAGGACGATCAGCGACGCGTCCCGGAGCAGCATGAAGGCCATCTGCGCGAACAGGAAGAGCAGGCCCAGCAGCGCGACGATCAGCATGAAGAACGCGTAGGCCAGGACCTGGAGGTTGTTCTCCATGAGGCCCTGCTCCGGTTGCAGCGCGTTCATTTCGAGGGTGTTGAGGATCAGGTAGGAGGAGAGGTCGTCCGAGAACCGGATCAGGACCTCGGCGATCGCCAGCCCCAGGAAGGTCGTGATGACCAGGGTGATGATGCCGCTGGCCACGTTGGTGAGCGGTTCCACCCTGCGCATCCACGCCAGGCGCGCCGAAGCCGCCAGGAGGCTGCAGATCGCGATGATCGCGACCAGGACGATGAGCTGGTCCTGAATAGCGGCCGAGGGGCCCGCGCCTCCTCCGTCGCCCTCCTGCACGTTGAGCAGGTCCGCGTCGGTGACGCTGACCGTGGGCTTGAGGGCCCAGCTCATGAGGAAGAGCTTGAGCATCGAGATGAAGGCGTTGATCGCGATCGCCGACAGGCCGGTGATTCCCTCCCCGACCCAGTCGGCCACCGAACCGATGAGGCTGTCAAAGATCATGGGAGGGGTTCCTTAGCGTGGGGCCCGACGGTATCGAGGCGTTCACCACTCCGCCTTCGAGCGTCGGCTGGCCCGCGAGTTCAGCGATGATCAGCGAGGACAGGAGCATCAGACAGATACCGAAGACCACCCAGGTGACCCCGCCCACCCCGTCGACCACCAGATCGCTGCCCCCGAACTTTCCCAGGGCCATCCGCCCCGCGGACCAGAGCAGTCCGAGGACCGCGAGCACGGCGACGATTCCCTTGCCCCAGGCGATCAGGGAGGCGACCGCCAGCGAGAACCGCGTGGTGCCCGTGTTGTCGCTGACGGACAGGATGGAGTCGCTCGCCTCGGCGTTTCCCCCGATCCCTGTTCCCGGGATGAGGACGGTCACCATGGGCACGGCGATGAAGGTGATGCACACGGCCAGCAGTACCCAGGGGATCTGGGACACCGCTTCGGACGCCTCGAGCGAGTTCTTGCGCAGGCTCGCCATCACCATTTTCGCCGCGATGACGAGA
Organism: Nocardiopsis synnemataformans; assembly: GCF_965343085.1. NCBI lineage: Bacteria > Bacillati > Actinomycetota > Actinomycetes > Streptosporangiales > Nocardiopsidaceae > Nocardiopsis > Nocardiopsis synnemataformans. Next base: position 91,155 of record NZ_CBDRFA010000009.1, read on the forward strand.
AGGGAGATGACGGCGATGATCAGGGTGAGCCAGGCGAGCGCGCCGACGATGTGCTCGATCTCCCCGAAGGGCGCCGGGAGGGAGAGCGCGGCGTAGGCGGGGGTGTGTGCGGGGAGCGCCGATTCCGCTGCGGTTGTCGGTGCGGTCATCTCAGAGGAATTCCGTGACGATCGGGATGGCCACCATCATCAGGGAGAGGCCGAAGACGACCCAGACGAGGGAGCCGATGCCGTCGGCGGCGAGGTCGGTCCGTCCCATCTTGCCCAGCGCCATGCGACCGGCGGAGAAGAGGATGCCGATGACGCCGATGACGACGATCACTCCCTTGGCCCAGCCGAAGAGGATCACCAGGGACGAGTTGACCTCCTCGGGGAGGTCGGCTTCGGGATTGGGCACCAGAGCGGCCAGGAGGGAGGCGTCGGTTGCGGTGGTCAGGACAGCGAAGGGGTCCATTTTTCCTCTTTTGCTCTGTCCGTCTGGTCAAGACGGGTTTCTTCTTCCTGCGCGCTCGCCGGCGGCGATGATCTGATCGATCGCCTGTTGGGCTTTCCTGGGGAGCTTGGCCGACGCGACGTCAGGAGTGTTCACGTACCGGAACTGGGACACATAGGGGAAGAAGACGGGGGCGGAGGTCTGTCCCTCCAGCAGGCGAAGACGTGAACGCGCGTCCGCCGGTATCCGTCCCGGGGTCTCCGCCACGACGACGAGTGCGGTGATCCGAAGTCCGAGGAAGCCCAGGATGTTGACGACCTCCGCGGCCCTGACGCTGGCGGACACGCTGTCCCTGGCGACCAGTACCAGGTCCTCTTCGAGACCCTGTGTTCCGTGACGCTTGGTGTCGAAGGCCCCGAGGTCCCTCGCGCCGGGCACCAGTGTGGCCAGCGTCGTCGTCCCCGCGCCTCCGTGGCACCCCATGAACCCGATTTCCCGGGGTGGGGCGCCCTTCCAGGCGGTGCCTTCGAGCGGAGGCGCCCAGGCGTGCTGACGTTCTGCCCGTGCGGCCCCGGTGTCAGGCGCGCGGGTATTGCCGAACAAGCTCAAGACAGGTCTGCCTTCGACTGCTGGGGTAATAGCGGAAAGGTTCTTTGCAGGTGGGTTGACGGTTTTGTCGGCAGGGTTCCAGCGCTCTGAGGAGCTGCCGGCGTTCATGCTCATAGATATCAGTTCCCTGCGACATTCTGTGGATGTGATTGGCCGGATGTGGCCAGAACCGAATCCGCTCCTCGCTAACAGTGGTCACTGTGGCCTCTCGCTTGACGGGACGTTCTGGATTGCCGTGGCCTGCGGCTTCCCCGGGAAAACGCGCTGACCTTTGCTTTGTGCTGTTCCTGCTGGTGGCGCCTGCCTGTTGTCCGTCTCTTTCCCCACCGGCACGAGCACGCACCGTAGTCAATGAGATCTGCATCATTTTTGCCTCCTGTCGTTGGTCGGTGATAGAAATCCGAGCGATCGCAAGGGGCGGGGAAAACCTGCCTGCTATCTGGCCTTTGAACGTGCGCAGGCTTGTCCATGTCTTTTTTCGGTGGCTTCGTGATTGCGGTGGGGAAACGAAATGGGCGACTACTACACCCGGGATTGGAAGGACGGCGTCATGCCGGTGCTCGGGGTCCTCGCGGCACTGGTGGCGGTCGCCCTCCTCGTCTTGGGGGCGCGCTACGTGTTCGTCGAAGGTGATCCCCGGGCGCGGCGCCGCGGGAGGGAGAGGAGGAGTCCAGGCCCTCGCCCGCGGAGGAGGAGGCGGTCCCCGACCTTGCTGAACTCTTCGTGGGGGACCACGATGACCTCGCCCTGGCCGCAAGCGTGGCCGTTGACTTCGCCGCCGAGGCCGCGAGTCTCGCTGAGGGAGACGGGCCCAGCGACTACCACGACCGGCTGGCTCCGTACACGTCCTTCGACATGACCACGCGGCTGCCGAACGATCCGCACGTCGGGACGCTCTACGAACAGCTCTCCGAACTCGGAACCGACACGGTGGGATCGGCCGAGATATTCCAGCTGCGGATCGAGGGGGCCGACACCGTCGAGATCTCCGTGAACGTCCACGCGCGTTACGGCTCCGACCCCCAGCCGATCGGACTGGTCGACCTCTCCCTCAGCTCGGAGACGGGCGAGTGGAAGGTGACCTCGGTCCACAGGTTCCTGCACTGAAACCCGCGAGTCGCTCTCCTCACGAAACAGGTGGACGGATGTTTCCCGGCTCCCGGCGCAGCAAGGGCGCGAAGCGCGCCGACGACCAGGGCGCGGCGGCCCTCGTCGCCGGTCTGGTGGTGCTCCTCCTTCTCCTCGCCATGCTCATCGTCGTGACCATGTTCGGTGGTGGTTCGGGCGAGGCCTGCGTACCGGGTGGCGGGGGAGGCAGTGGTACCCGCTCGGACCAGCCCGACGTCTCATCCGAGGGAGAGGACGACATTCCCGAGGACATGCTGGAGGTCTATCGCCAGATCGGCCGTGAGACCAACGTCCCCTGGAGCCTTCTGGCGGCGGTCGGCAAGGTCGAGAGCGATCACGGGCGGGATGAGAGGAGCCGGTTCGTCAATGACGCGGGCGCGATCGGTCCCATGCAGTTCGGAGTCCTCAACGACGGGGCGGCGGGCAATGCCTGGTCAGCACCCGAGTCCGGCCTGACCACGCACAGTGTGGAGCACTTCGGACATGAGACGTTCTGGGACCACCCCGAATCCCGCCGCGACGATCCGGACTCGGTGTGGCGGCCCTTCGCCGCAGACGGCGACGGCGACGGCGACTACGACGTGCGCGACAAGTGGGACGCGGTGAAGGGAGCCGCGGGGTACCTGCTCTACCTCGGCATCGAGGATGACGTGGAGAATGCCCTCGCGCTGTACAACGCGGACTCCACGGGTGCCTACGCCGACAAGGTCCTGGAATACGCCGAGAACTACTCCGAGGGAGATTTCAACGTCGGATCCGCGGCGGATGGGGAGGGCTCTCGGGAGAGCTGCGGGGATGACGCGCTCGAAATGTCGGTCGAGCCCCAGGACTTCGACGTGGACGAACTCGTGAACTTGCCGCCGGATTCTTGCGCGGTTCCCGGAGCGGTCGGCGGAACCCAGCAGATAACGCCTTTGACCTGCGCTGCGCACAAGGTCATCTACGACCGCTTCCAGGAAGGTGTCTACCTGGTTCACGCTGGTCGCTGCCCCCCGGACGGATTCGAGCATCCGATGGGGCAGGCAATGGACTACATGATCAACAACGGCAGCGTGATGCCGGACTCCGGGCAGAAACAACACGGAGACGCGATTGCCGAATGGGTGATGACGAATCACGAGGTACTGGGAGTGATGTACGTTATTTGGTACAACCGTGTCTGGTTTCCTTCGGAGGGGGTTATGGAGCTGGAGAGCTGGCGCGGTTACGGGGGGAGCGGGCCGACTCTGGGGCACTACGACCATGTCCACGTGTCCTTTAACGGCCCCAGGATCGTGGCGTGCTGAACCGGGCGTGTGACTTCCCGAAGGATGTGGTGACGTGACCGTTCCGGATCAGGGACAGACCGGAGCCGACGGGGTGGATCCGCTCACCGAGGCGAGCAAGCAGGTCGCCGCTCAGTGGTCCGGTCCACGCGGTCGGCAGAGGACGGATACGCGACGGGTGAGCCGAAGGAACAGAAGGGTGTCCAGGTTCGCGGCGAGGCTGCTGGGGCGGCTGGGTTCGGCTCTGCGGAGGCTCTTCTCCGGCGGCACCCGGTCCGAAGCTGGTCGTGGCCGGTCCGGGCGGGGGCCACAGGCTCCTCGCACGAGAGGTGACAACGACCGGTCGGCGCAACGACTGCGGACCCCTCGGGTGAAGGATCCCGCACCCGGGGAAGAAGGCGAGCCCGCTCCGGATGACGCCGCCGTGCGTGCGGAGACCGATACGGCGGGACAACACGAGGCCCGCGGGAAAGCGGGGACCGAAAGGGCTCAGGATACGCGGGACCCCCAACGGCCCACTCACTCCACGGAACAAGGCTCGAAGCGACCGGGTGGAGCCCAGAACGGGAGCGGAGCGACCGAGACGGAAGGGGGAACCGCGCGACCGGCGAACAAGGGTGGTTACCTCAGGGGTGAGCCGTCCAGTCCCCGAGGGCTCAAAGGCACGTTCGTCTCCTTCAGGAGACCTGCACGGCGTCCGGGACAGGGCAAAGCGCCGCCCCAGACGCCGCGGATGTAGCGTGCGCGGGAGCCGTGACCGCCCCGAGGGCTTGCGCGCCGCGCCGTGGCAGCGGCCGCGCCTCCGCCAGGACTGAAGGCCGCCCCGCGCCCCGGCCCCGGTTCGGGTGGTCCCGGGGGCGCGTGGGCGCGGGGGCGTGCCTCCGCTCTGGTGTGCGGGTGCTCCGGTGTCGCTCTGCTTTGGCGGGGGGCAGCGGGCGGGGGGAGGGCATCGGGGGAACGGGGGCGTGCGGGGGCGGGGCGCGGTCTACTCGGCGCGCCATCCCCCCTGGCGGGTGGCCAGGTTCAGCGCGGTGGTCACCAGGGGCACGTGGCTGAACGCCTGGGGGAAGTTGCCGACCTGGCGGTTCTCGCGCGGGTCCCACTCCTCGGCCAGCAGGCCCACGTCGTTGCGCAGGGACAGCAGCCGCTCGAACAGCTCGCGGGCCTCGTCCTGGCGGCCGATCGACAGCAGCGCGTTGGCCATCCAGAAGCTGCACGCCAGGAACGCGCCCTCGTTGCCGGGCAGCTGGTCGGCGGAGTCGTCCAGGTCGGTGCGGTAGCGCAGCACGAACCCGTCCACCATCAGGTCCTTGCGGACCGCCTCGATGGTGCCGACCACGCGCGGGTCGTCGTAGGGCAGGAAACCCACCTCGGGGATCAGCAGCAGCGCCGCGTCCAGTTCCTTGCTGCCGTAGTACTGGGTGAACGTGTTGCGCTGGGGGTCGTAGCCGTACTCGCACACCTCGGCGTGGATCGTGTCGCGCAGGGCCCTCCAGCGTTCGATGGGCCCCTCCTTGCCGAACTCCTCGATGCTGCGCACCGCGCGGTCGGCCGCCACCCAGGCCATCACCTTGGAGTGCACGAAGTGCTGGCGTGGCCCGCGCACCTCCCACAGACCCTCGTCCGGCTCGTCCCAGCACCACTCCAGGTAGTTGACCAGCGAGCGCTGGAGGCCCCACAGGTAGTCGCCGCCGCGGATGTTGTGGCGGCGGGCCAGGTGCAGCACGTCCATGACCTCGCCGTAGACGTCGAGCTGGTACTGGCCCACGGCGGCGTTGCCGATCCGGACCGGGCGGGATGCCTCGTAGCCCGGCAGCCACTCGGCCTCCCACTCGGTGAGCCTGCGCTCGCCCCGGATGCCGTACATGATCTGCATGAGCTGGGGCTCGCCCGCGATCGCCCGCACCAGCCACTCGCGCCAGGCCAGCGCCTCGTCCTTGTAGCCGGAGCGGATCATCGCCTCCAGCGTGATGGTGGCGTCGCGCAGCCAGCAGTAGCGGTAGTCCCAGTTGCGTACCCCGCCGATCTCCTCGGGCAGGGAGGTGGTGGGGGCGGCGACGATCCCGCCGGTGGGACGGTAGGTCAGGGCCTTGAGCACGATGAGGGAGCGGATCACCGCCTCGCGGTAGGGGCCCTCGTAGGTGCACTGGTTGACCCACTTCTCCCAGAATCGCTCGGTGCGCGAGAGCGCCTTCTCCGCGTCCAGGTGGTCGGACTCCTCCACCTGGGAGGGGTGCCAGGTCATCACGAAGGGCACCCGCTGGCCCGCGGTGACGGTGAAGGTGGCGTCGTGGGTGAAGTTGTGGCCCTGGAGGGGGATGGGGGTGCTGAGCCAGATGGCGTCGGGTCCCGCGATGGCCACCAGTTCGGCCCCGGTTCTGTGCACCCAGGGCACGACGTGGCCGTAGTCGAAGCGGATGCGCATGGTCGTCTCCATGCGCACCGAGCCGCTCAGCCCCTCGACGATGCGCACGATGTGCGGGGCGCCGCCGCGCGGCGGCATGAAGTCGATGACCCGGACCGACCCCGAGGGGGTGTCCCACTCCGACTCCAGGATGAGCGTGTCATCCCGGTAACGGCGGCGGGTGGCGCGCGTCTCGCCCTCGGCGGGGCGCAGGGTCCAGCAGCCGTTCTGCTCGTCGCCCAGCAGCGCGGCGAAACAGGCGGAGGAGTCGAAGTCGGGAAGGCAGGCCCAGTCGATGGAACCGTCGCGCCCGACCAGCGCGGCGGTCTGCATGTCGCCGATCATTGCGTAGTCTTCGATCCAGCCGGGCACGCGGCTCACCCCCATCACGTCGTCATGGTCTGTGCGGTCGGCGCCTCGTGGGGTGCGCGGTGCCCTGCGACGGCCGCCCGCGCGCGCACCCGTGTGCGCGTCCCGCCGGGGTTCCGTCTCCTGCCCGCCATGGGGGGCGGCACCGCCGCCAGGCGCCGTTCGGGCCACGTTCCGCCTCCGCACCAGCCGCCGCTTGCCTTCCACCCGGTAATGTGCCCAGGTGAGGGCAGCCGAAAAGGCCGGTGCCCAGGAACCGTCCCGAACACGGTCCTTTCCGTTCACCGCGCTCCCCATCTTCCCCCCTCCTCCGGAGGGGCGCCACCCGCAGGTGCACGTGCATCGGAAGGTGCGGCGAGGTATGTGGCGAAATGGGGCAGTTTGTCAGGCCAGAAGTTATGACGCGGTGATCAAGATCCGGTGACGGGAAGGCCAAGGCCCGCCGGAATGGGTGTACTTGAGCCGTCCGCAACCCCCGCCGGGCCGCCGGAGCCGTGTGCGCGTGACGGTACGGGCCGCGCCCTGTGCGCCGGGAGTCCGCCACGGGCAACCGCAGCCGTGTGAGGGTGGCGGTACCGCTCACCCGGACGGGGAGTGAACGGAAGCAACCTCTCAGGTCAATACAGCTAGGGCCGTGCGCGCGGCGGTACCGCGGAGCGCCGACGCGCCCCGGGAACGGGTTCGCACCGAGGACTTTCACCTCGGGCCGGGGTCACTCCGGGTGGACGGGCCCCGGCGGACGTTCGCGGTCAGCGCCCCAGGACCGGCGGGGCGCGGTCTGCCCGGCGGCCGGGTCGGGCACGCGCATCAGGGGAAGGAAGACCTGGGCCAGCGGACCGATCGCCACCGCGAACACCAGCGTGCCCACCCCCACGGTCCCGCCCAGGAGGAAGCCGGTGACCACGACGGCCACCTCGATCACGGTCCTGGCCAGGCGCACCGACCACCCCCGGGCCGCCAGGCCGGTCATCAGCCCGTCCCGGGGGCCCGGACCCAGCTGGGCGCCGATGTAGCAGCCGGTCGCGACCGCGCACACCACCACCCCGAGCCCCAGCAGCAGCACTCGCACCACCAGTGATTCCGCCTCGGGCAGCAGCCACAGGAACAGGTCCACCGTCATGCCCACGACGACCACGTTGCTCAGCGTGCCCAGACCCGGCTTCTGGCGCAGCGGGATCCACAGCAGCATCAGCGCCGCGCCCACCAGCACGCTCCACGTGCCGATGGACAGCCCCGTCTGGCGGGACAGCCCCTGGTGCAGCACGTCCCAGGGCATCGCTCCCAGTCCCGCGTGGACCAGCAGCGCGCCGCTCAGGCCGTAGAGGACCAGGCCCGCGTACAGCTGTGCCAGGCGGCGCGGCCGGGGCCGGGGCAGGGCGGGGGTGACCAGCACCCGGCCCAGCAGGGCGGCGGCCGCGTCACGGGCGGGACGGGGCTGTGCGGTCACGGGACACCTGTCTTTCCTGGGATCATCGGATGAGAACCCGCGCGGAGGCGCGGGTACGGGCACGCGGTCCCGGCGGAGGCGGGGCCGGAAGCGTCGGGCCCGGGGCGGGGTTCAGGGCGCACGGGGCGAGACGACCGGCCGTGCCGCCCGCCGTCCCCCACGACTGCCCTCACCGGACCCGGGTCCAGTAAGGGGGCCACCTGGGTATCGTGGCGGATGTGGCGCCTGGAATGAAGAGCCAATCCAGGTAACTGGCCCTTTCAACGCGGCGACAGGGGACGGCATGGCGAGACAGAGCGGCCACCGCGCGGCGGAGCGTTCCGGGGGCGGTACCCGGCGGATCAACGGGCGCCTGCTGGCGCGCCTCATCGGCGAGGCGCCCGTGGAGCGCCCCTTCTACCTGGCCATCGCCCGCGCCGTCAGCGGACTGGTCCTGGACGGCCGCGTGCCCACCAACACCCGCCTCCCGGCCGAACGCGACCTCGCCGCCGCCCTCGGGGTCAGCCGCAACACCGTCACCGCCGCCTACGCCTGGCTGCGCGACAACCGCTTCCTGGAGAGCAGGCAGGGCGCGGGCAGCTGGACCGTCCTACCCGACTCCGCGACCAGCGAGCCCTCGCCCTTCGTCCCCACCGCCGAGCACATCGACCTGGGCGTGGCCGCGCCCCCGGCGGTGGAGGGGCTGCGCGCCGCCGCGTTCCGGGCCGCCGAGCAGCTCGCCGCGCACGTGGGAGGGCTCGGCTACTACCCCTACGGGCTGCCCGAGCTGCGGCACGCCATCGCCCGGCGCTACGTCGAGCGCGGGCTGCCCACCACCCCCGAGCAGATCTTCGTCACCAACGGCGCCCAGCAGGGCGTCGCGCTGGCCGTGGACATGCTCGTGCAGTCCGGCGACGAGGTCCTGGTGGAGTCGCCCACCTACCCGCACGCGTTGGACGCCATCCGCCGGGCCGGGGCGCGGGTGCGCACCGTCGGGGTGAGCCCGCAGGGCTGGGACATGGAGTACCTCGTCGACGCGTTCCGCCAGTGGAAACCCGGCCTGGCCTACCTCATCCCCGACTTCCAGAATCCCACCGGCGCCCTGATGGACGACGAGGAGCGCCGGGTCCTGGTGCGCGAGGCGCGCCGGGCGGGAACCCACCTGGTCGTCGACGAGACGGTCGCGGAACTGGCCATCGACTCCGGCGACCTGCCCGCGCCGGTGGCCGCCCACGACACCGACGGCCGGGTGCTGACGGTGGGATCGGTGGCCAAGCTGCTGTGGGGCGGCCTGCGGGTGGGGTGGGTGCGCACCACGCCTCCGATGGTGGCCCGGTTGATGGCCATCCGCCAGCGCTTCGACCTGGCCGGGGCGGTGCTGGACCAGCTCACCGCCACCCACCTGCTCGCCGACGTGCTGCGCATCCGGGCCGAGCGCAGCCGCCAGCTGCGCCGCAACCGCGACGCGCTGCTGCACGCCCTGCGCGAGCGCCTTCCCGACTGGCGGCCCAGCGTGCCCGGGGGTGGGCTGGTGCTGTGGGCGACCCTGCCCCACCCCGTGGCCAGCGCGCTGGCCACGGCCGCGATCCGGCACGGGGTGCACCCGGCCGCCGGTCCGGTGTTCGGCGCCGACGGAACCCTGGAGCGCTACCTGCGCCTGGCCTACACCCAGCCGCCGGACGTGCTCGTGGACGCGGTGGAGCGCCTGGCCGCCGCCTACACCGAGACCCTGGTCTACCCGACGCAGCCCCGGGGACAGCTGTACGTCTGAGGGCACGCCGAGGGGAGGGGAAGGCACGAGGTCCCCTTGCCAACAGCTCACCACGCCCGGCTGCCCCGGCACCACGCCGAATCCGCGCCTGTGGAAAAGTCGGCGTCGCGGACCAACCGGTACCGAACCGATCCGAACCGATCCGCGCCGGACGTGCCGGAGGTGCAGGGATGGATCCGGAACGCTTCGACATGTCCGCCGCGATGCGCGAGCTCGGGTTCCTGGACACCGGAGACAATGACACCGTCGGCCTCGACCGGCTGCTGGACGCGCTCGGTGTGGACCCGGCCACGGTCGGGGCGCCGGAGGCTGAGAAGGCACGGGTGGGCATGGCATGGCGGCTGTTCCTGTTCGACGTGGTGTCGCTGGTCGTCCCGCTCGGTCCCAACGAGGACCAGGAATGGATCTCACGCCTGCACGCCGCGACCACCGCGACCGACGACGCCCTCATCAGCGCGCTCACCCACCCGGATGTCGATCTGCGCAGACTCGCCGCCTGTGCCGTCGCCTACACGCGCGGCACCGGGCCCGCCGTGCTGGACGCGATCCGTGCGCGGCTGGAGCGCGAGCACGACGCCTCCGTCCGGCTCCAACTCCTCGTCGCCCTCGGCGGCCACGCCTTGGAGAGCGCGGAGACGGGCGCCGAGGTAGCCGAGATACACGCCGAACTGCGCCGCCTCATCGGCACGGAGCACGACTCCGTCACCCGCCTGGGCGCCGCCCTGGGGCTGCTCCGCGCCATCGGGGGCGACCGCGTGGCCGAACACGAGCACCCCGTCTCCTCCATCTTTGACCTCCAACCCCACAACGTGGCCGATGACGAGGTCGACGACGACCTGATCGACGCGCTCGCGGAGTGTGTGGGGCCGGGCGGGGAGGCGCTGTACCGGCTTCCCGCCCGGCTGGAGTGGGAGCACCCTGTGCGTGTCGTGGTCGAGCACTGGACCCTGACGCCGCGGACCAGGGTGCGACTTCTGGCTGTCCTCCTCGCACGGCTGGAGGCCGACCCCGCCCCAGACCTGGACCTCGCGCGTCCGGTTCCCTACCTGGCGCGTCAGGCCTGTGACCACGGTATCGACGGCGCCGAACCGCTGGCCACCGCGCTGTCCGGCCTCCTTGACCGTCAAAGGAACGGTTCCGGTCGCCGAGGGGACGCCTGACCGTCGCCGGTCCAGCCGCTCCCGCGTCCTCAGCCGTTCCCCGCGGGCAGGGCGAAGCGCTGGGCGAAGCGGACCACCTCGCCGAGCACCTCGTCCCGGTTGGTCTCGTTGAACACCTCGTGCCGTGCGCCGGGGAAGACCCGCGCGGTGAAGTCCTCGCCCATGATCGCGGTGACGCCTACCCGCGTGCCCTCCAGCGGCACCAGCCGGTCGTCGGAGCCGTGCACCCACAGCAGCGGCAGCGGTCCCACGCTCCCGGCGGCCAGACCGCGCTCGATCTCGGTGAGCATGGCGTTCACCGTGGCGCGCTTGAAGGGTCCGTGCCAGACCAGTTCGTCGGCCACGTACGCCTCGCCCACGGCCGGGTCCCGCGAGAGCGTGGACGGGTCGATGGGGGCGTCGGGGATCTCCTCGGCCGCGGCGAGCCGCTCCAGGGTCTCCCACCGGCCCAGCACCGGCCCGGACAGCACCAGCGCGCTCACCTGCCCGGGGTGGGTCTGGGCGTAGCGGGAGGCGATGAGCCCGCCCATGGAGTGGCCGATGAGCACGAGCGGCAGCGTCCGGTAGGCGGTGCGCGCCTGGGTGACGAGCCGGTGCACGTCCTCGACCACGCCCGCGTAGTCATCGACCAGCACCCGCTCACCGGAGGAGCCCCCGTGTCCGCGGTGGTCGGCGCCGTAGACCACCGCGCCCGCCCGGACCAGGTCCTCGGCCACCGCGTGGTACCGGCCCAGGTGTTCGCCGTAGCCGTGCACCAGCACCGCGAGCCAGGTCGGCTCGCCCTCGACCGGGGCCCACGCCCGCGCCGCCAGCTTCCCCGAACCGTCCGGTCCGCCCGCCAGGGCCCACTCACGTGTGGTGATCACCGTGTCCCGCCTCCTCGCCCGAGCCTTCGTCTGCGACGATCGAAGCCGTGCGCGACCGTCGGATGGTCACCCTACGGCGCGGCGGGGCCGGTGCGCAGCAGTGCGGACCGGGAGTGCGCGGAGCGGGCACGCGCGGCCCGTGGCCCCGGGGGTGTGGGATCACCCGATACGCCGACCGTTTTCTCGTGTCCGCCCACGAAAAACGGCATATGACGCGATTGGGTCTGCCCGCCACTTAAAGGGATCTTCTACGCTTATCTATGGGTACCCCTCGGGCCGGGTACACCTCCGTACACGGACCGCCCGACAACCCGGACTGGAGAGGGTGACGCCCGTGCTGGCCGACTCCTACGGACGAGTGGCGACCGACCTGCGGGTCTCGCTCACCGACCGCTGCAACCTCAGGTGTACCTACTGCATGCCGCCGGAGGGGTTGGAGTGGTTGCCCAAGCCGGAACTGCTCACCGACGACGAACTCCTGCGCCTCATCCGCATCGGTGTCACCCACCTCGGCATCACCGAGGTGCGCTTCACCGGCGGAGAACCCCTGCTTCGCCGCGGCCTGCCCGGCCTCGTCGCAGGGACGACCGCGCTGGAGCCCCGCCCCCACACCGCCCTGACCACCAACGGCATCGGACTGGCCCGCATGGCCCCCGCCCTCGCCGAGGCCGGGCTCGACCGAGTCAACGTCTCCCTCGACACCCTGCGCCCCGACGTGTTCGAGACCCTCGCCCGCCGCCGCAGGCTCAACGACGTCATCGACGGCCTGGCGGGCGCCGCGGAGGCCGGGCTCACCCCCGTCAAGGTCAACGCGGTGCTCATGCGCGGCGTCAACGACGACGACGCCCCCGACCTGCTGCGCTTCTGCGTCGAGCACGGCTACGAGCTGCGGTTCATCGAGCAGATGCCGCTCGACGCCCAGCACGGCTGGCGGCGCGACACCATGATCACCGCCGAGGAGATCCTCGCCAACCTCGAAACCGAGTTCACGCTCGACGCGGCCGACGCCGACACGCGCGGCAGCGCCCCCGCCGAGCTCTTCCACGTGCGCGGAGCCCGCTTCCCCAACGGGGAGCAGGCCACCGTCGGTGTCATCGGATCGGTCACCCGGCCCTTCTGCGGCGCCTGCGACCGCGTCCGCCTCACCGCCGACGGACAGGTGCGCAACTGCCTGTTCGCCCGCGAGGAGTCCGACCTGCGCTCCCTGCTGCGGGGCGGCGCCACCGACGAGGAGATCGCCCGGAGCTGGACCGCCGCCGTGTCCGCCAAGCTGCCCGGACACGGCATCAACGACCCCAGCTTCCTCCAGCCGTCCCGGCCGATGTCGGCCATCGGCGGCTGAACCCCGGCCGCGGCACGCCACCGGTGCGCCCGGACCCCGCGCCCGCCCTGCCCTAAAACCCGTTGCCTCCTCCGACCGGCTCTGGCTTGATGTCCAGGGGCACGACCGCGTACGTGCCCGTACGAACGGCCCCACAGGCCGTGCCGGGAAAGGGAGGTGGCTTGAACATGTCCTACACCGAGGTTTCCGGGGAACGCATCCCCATCCGCATGTGGGCCGCGCCCGACGAGGTCGAGGCCGCGGCCATGGAACAGCTGCGCAACGTCACCCGCATGCCGTGGGTGCACGGTCTGGCCGTCATGCCCGACGTGCACTACGGCAAGGGCGCCACCGTCGGATCGGTCATCGCCATGCGCGACGCGGTCAGCCCCGCCGCCGTCGGCGTGGACATCGGCTGCGGCATGACCGCCGTGCGCACCGATCTGACCGCCGAGCGCCTGCCCGACGACCTCCGGCGGCTGCGCTCCGCCCTGGAGGCGGTGATCCCGGTCGGCTACCACGCCCACGACGAACCGGTCGACCCCGCGGCCGTCCCCACCCTGCGTGAGGCCGACTGGTCCGGCTTCTGGGCGGGGTTCGACGCCCTGGCCGACGCCGTGCACCCCCGCCGCGAGCGCGCCCTCCGCCAGATGGGCACCCTCGGCGGCGGCAACCACTTCCTGGAGGTGTGCCTGGACGACGGCGGGGCCGTGTGGCTGGTGCTGCACTCCGGGTCGCGCAACATCGGCAAGGAGCTGGCCTCCCACCACATCGAGCGGGCCCAGACGCTGCCGCACAACCAGGACCTGCCCGACCGCGACCTGGCGGTGTTCGTCACCGGCACGCCCGAGATGGACGCCTACCGCCGGGACCTGTTCTGGGCCCAGGAGTACGCGCGGCGCAACCGCGACGTCATGATGGGCCTGGCCTGCCAGGCCCTGGCCGAACAGGTCCCTGGCACCCGCTTCGAGCAGTGGATCTCCTGCCACCACAACTACGTGGCCGAGGAGACCTACGACGGGGTGGACGTGCTCGTCACCCGCAAGGGCGCCATCCGCGCCGGTGCGGGCGACCTGGGGATCATTCCCGGATCCATGGCGACGGGAACCTACATCGTGCGCGGACTGGGCAACCCGGCCTCGTTCAACTCCGCCTCGCACGGGGCGGGACGGCGGATGAGCCGGAACAAGGCCCGCAGGACCTTCACCGAGGCCGACCTGGTCGAGCAGACCAGGGGAGTGGAGTGCCGCAAGGACCGGGGCGTCGTGGACGAGATCCCCGCCGCCTACAAGGACCTGGAGGCGGTGATCGAGGCCCAGGCCGACCTGGTCGAGGTGGTCGCCCACCTGCGCCAGGTGGTGTGTGTCAAGGGCTGAGGCGGTGTGCGGGCCGGGCCCCGCGTCCTCCGCTCCCGGGGCGCTCCGTCCGTACGGACAGCGCCCCGGGAGCGGCGTACGCTTCCCTGCATGGGACACCGACACCCGAGCAAACTCAAGAACTCCGAGGTGAGCCACGCCCGCGCCCGCTGGCTGCTGCGGGCGGAACTCGACGGCTGCGACGAGTGCCGCCGGGAGGGGGACCGCGAGGCCCTGACCGATCTCGCCGTCGGCGGCGTCTTCGACTCGCTCCTCATCGGGTTCGTGCTGTCCCGCACCCAGCACTGGTACTCCCCGAGCAGGCCGGTCCCGTACCCGGCCACGGTCTACCGCATGGCCCCCGTCGACGAGCGCGACTTCTGGCGCCAGCCCACCCAGCACTGCATGCGGGTGTGCACGGTGCGGGGTTCGGAGGGCACCAGCGTGGACACCGCGCCCGCGCTCAAGGAGCTGCGGCTGATGTCGATGGACCACCGCAGGGCCGTCCTGGACGACGTGATGGACGGGCTCGCCGAGACGGAGGGGTGAGCGCGATGCCGTCGCCGTGGGCCATGCTGGGACCTTGACTTCCTCTCCTGCCTGAAGGCGGGAGATTCCGGAACCACCTACCGGTGGTTCGAGGCCAGGGCCTCGTCACGGGTCGCCCCGTGGCCTTCCTGCTTCGTCACCGGTCGCCCCGTCCGGGAGGACTCCCGTTGAGGTCTCACACCAGCTCCGCAGGCAGATGCCGCCAACCCGGCGGCCCTGAGATTGTTCGCCGCGTTCACATCGCGGTCGTGGGTCACCCCGCAGTGGGGGCACGTCCACTCCCGTACACGCAACGGCAACGACGCGTGCACGTAGGCGCACCCGGGCGTCGAGCACAGCCGGGAGGAGGGAAAGAACCGGTCCACCACGACCAACTCCCGCCCATGCCACTGCGCCTTGTACTCCAGCATGGTGCGCAGCTCACGCCAGGCCGCGTCCGAGATCGCCCGGGACAGCCTCCGGTTCCTGACCAGATTGCTCACCGTCACATCCTCGATCACGACCACTTGGTTCTCGCGGACGAGTCGAGTAGTGAGCTTGTGCAAAAAGTCGCGCCTGCGGTCGGTGATGCGGGCGTGCACCCGCGCCACCTTGCGGCGGGCCCTGTCCCGGTTCGCGCTGCCCTTGGCCTTACGGGCCAGCGCCCGCTGTGCCTTGGCCAGCCTGGCGCGGTCGCGTTGCTCGTGGCGGGGGTTGGCCACCTTCTCCCCCGTGGACAACGCCACCAGCGACGTCACACCCATGTCCACGCCCACCGCGTCGTTGACGGCCGGGGTCGATGTGATGGTGTCCTCGCACAGCAGGGACACGAACCAGCGCCCGGCCGCCTCACGCGAGACCGTCACCGTCGAAGGGCGCGCTCCTTCGGGCAGGGGCCGCGACCACACCACGTCGAGCGGATCAGCCATCTTGGCCAGAGTGAGCTGGCCGTCGCGGTAGCGGAACGCGGACCGGGTGTACTCCGCCGAGGCCCGGGACCTCTTCTTCGACTTGAACCGCGGATACCGCGCACGCCGGTCGAAGAAGTTGCCGAACGCGGTGTGCAGGTGGCGCAGCGTCTGCTGGAGCGGAACGCAGGAGACCTCGGTGAGGAAGGACAGCTCCTCGCTCTTCTTCCAGGCGGTCAGTGCCGCGGAGGAGTCGGTGTAGGAGAGCCGCCGCTGTTCGGTGTTCCAGGCGGCGGTGCGTTCGGCCAGGGCGCGGTTGTAGACCAGGCGCACGCACCCGAACGTGCGCGGCAGCTCAGCCGCCTGCGCATCGGTCGGATAGAAGCGGTACCGAAACGCCCGCTTCACGCTCTTCCTGGTCATGGAACACACCGTAGCGACCACTCTGCGACCGCGTGAGCCGAACCCAACAGAAAGCCACGAGAAAGGAGAGGGCGTTTCCTCCCCGCCCTGAAGGACGGGGTGTCCACGCCCAACAAACAGATGAACGAGACCCTGGACGCCGTCGTCCTCGCCGGGGGCGCGGCCCGCCGCATGGGCGGCGTCGACAAGCCCGGGCTGTCCGTGGCCGGACGCACCCTGCTGGAGCGGGTCACCGACGCCGTCCTCTCCCACAACGCCGGGGCGGGGGACGGGGGCCGGGTGATCGTGGTCGGCCCGCCCCGCGAGAGCCCCCGCGCGCTCTACGTCCGCGAGGACCCGCCCGGCTCCGGCCCCGTGCCCGCGCTGCGCGCCGGACTGCCGCACGTGCGCACCCCACGGTTCGCGCTGCTGGCCGCCGACCTGCCCCACCTGGACCCCGGCCATCTGGCCGCCCTCCGCGCCGCCGCCGACGAGGACGCCGACGGCGCGGGCGCGGTGTTCGTGGACTCCACCGGGCGCGAGCAGTGGCTCACCGGCGTGTGGCGCACCGAGGCCGTGCGCGCCGCCCTCGCCGACTACCCGGGGCGCTCCCTGTACGGGCTGCTCGGCCCCCTCGCCCCTCGCACGGTGGCCTTGACCGACGACCTGGCCGTGGCCGACTGCGACACCCCCGGCGACCTCGACCGCGCCCGTCGGATCCTGGAGCCGCCGACCGGTTGAGTGCCGCAGACGGGCTGGGAACCGCTGACCGGCTGAGGACCACCGACGAGTGGGAGCCGTTGACCGGTCGGGGCGCTGACGGGACGGAAATGGCTGACCGGTCGAGTGCCGTGACGGGCTGGGTGCCGCCGAGAGCTTGAGCGCCGACGACCGGCTGGGGACCGCCTCAGGGTTGCGCGAGCGCGCCGCGGTGGTCCATGATGTCCGCCATGACGATCAGGAAGGGCGGATCCCGCCCGGGCCTTTGAGCCCCACCGCGCCGACGTACGGGTCGGCCACCTCACTCCTCCGCTCCGTCGAGGACCGCGCCGCCTCCCGGCGCATGCGCGTTCTGGCGCTCTACGCCCGCGACCACGCGGGCACACCCCACCTCACCGAGATCCTCCGGCAGCTCGAAACCGCGGGCCGCGGACGCCTCGCCGTGCACATGGCCGCGGCCGCGCGCGACACCGACACCCTCGCCCTGCACCTCGCCGGACCCGACCCCGAACTCCGCCGGGCCGCCCTGTGCGCCCTCCGTGAGCCCTCCCTGCCCGACCAGGCCGTGCCGCCCGTCCTGGACGACGCGCCCACCGGTCTGCGCCGGGCCCTCTACCGGACCCTCTACCACGCGCGGCGCACCGGCCTCGCCGACTCCCTCCTGTCCCGCGTGCGCGCGGAGTACGGCGACGCCGAGGCAGCCGCCCTCCTGCCCGCGTGCTCACCCGCGCAGGTCGCCGCGCACCTGCCCGGCCTCCGCCACGCCGTGCGCTCCTGGCGGCGGCTGGCCCGACGCCACCCCGACGCCCTCCTGGACCTGCTCCGGGAGGCGCACGCCCGGGGCGGGTGGACGTTCGAGCGACTCCCCGACCTGAGGCGCGTCCTCCAGGCGCTCGACCCCGTCCGACCGGCCGAGCTCGGAACCCTGCTCCGGGAACTCGGCGAGGAGCGTCGGGGCCTCGCGCTCCTCGCCCCCCACACCCACCGACTGCTGTACCGCGACGGCGACGAACGCCACTACTCCACCCGCTATCCCGCCGGTCCCGGCGGCACCCGCGACATCCGCCGCCTGTCCAGGCATGCCAGACACACCCCCGCGGAGGTGCTGCCCGTCCTGAGAGCCATGCCCCTGCCCGTGCGCACCGCCCACCTGGACCGCATCGCCCGGCGCGGGGACGGCTACGGGGCACTGCTCCTGCTGCCCTACCTGGACCTGCTTCCCCGCGACCGCGCCGAGGCCGAGGCCCGTCGCGCACTGGCGGAGGTCACCGCCTTCCAGAGCCGCAGCACCCGCTACGGCGACCCCGACAAGGACCTGGACGCGATCGCCCACCTGCCCTACGGGGAGGCGGCCGGACCGCTGGAGGAGGCCGCCTCGGCCGGAGATCCCGACCGCCGTGCGCGCGGCCTGGCCCGGCTGGTGGAGGCCACCGCCCGCACCGGCGACCCGCGCCTGCTGGCCCGCGTGCTCACCGAGCGCGCCGAGCGCTCCCGTGCCGAACGCGACCCGGTCCGCCGCTCCCTGCTGTGCGCCCTCTCCCGGGTCTCCCCTCCGCTGCTCGCGCGGGCGTCCCTGCCCGCCCTGCACCGCCTGCTCGCCGACACCCTGGGCTCACGCGACACCTCGGCCGACACCCGCCGAGCCCTGCGCGACCTGGCCGCCGCCCTGCTGCGCCACCCTCTGACCCGGCAGAACGCGGAGGCGACGGACTGGGCGCTGGAGGCCTACACCGGCCTGGTCGCGCGCTTTGGCGCGCGGGGACTGGGCGAGCGGGGCCGTCCGCGCTCGCGTCCCCCGTGGTGGAGCGCGCCGCGCCGCTGGGCCGCCCGGGCCGCCCTGGACCCCGCCCTGGACCAGGTGCTGCCCCGGGGGCTGGAACGGGAGCTGTACCGGCGCCTGGCCCCGGCGCTCGACGACGCCCGCGCCCGGGGCGACCTCGCCCCCGCGGTCGCCCTGGCCCGCGAACTCGGCCGCCGCGCACACGGCGTTCCGGAACTGCGCGAGCACCTGGCTGCCGCCCTCGGCCACGACACGTCCACCACCGGTTCCGTGAACACCACAGGCCCTTCCAACCTCAGGGGCGCCGTGGCTCCCACCGGAACCGAGGGCACCACCGACTCCTCCGGCCTCCGGTACACCGGCACCGGAGCCCTCACCACGGCGGAGACCGAGGCCACCGCGCGCGAGGCGGCGGAGCTGTACCTGACCGGTCCCGGCGCTCGCGCCGACGCACGGGCGCTGTTCGACGCCGACCCCTCCGCGGCCCGCGTCCCCCGGGTGTGGAGCCTCCTCGTCCGCCACGCCGAGCCGTCCGCGCTCCGCACCGCCTTCGACGCCGTCGGGGAGCACCGCGCCGCCGACGCGGGCGCGTGGGTGCCCGTCCTCGACCGGCGGACCGTCCGGGACTGGCCGGAGGAACTGTGTGCCCGGGCCGCCGACCACCTGGCGGGGATCGCCGACGACCCCTCCCAGGCGATCGACGACCGTGAGCGCGCCCTGCGCGGTCTGGGCGCGCTGCCCGGCGCGGCCGACCGGCTGACCCCCTACCTGGACGGCCCCGACACCGTCCTGCGCGAGGCCGCCCTGAGCGCCCTCGGCCGCTGCGACGAGCCCGCCCGCGCCCTGGACCTCGTCCTGGCGCACGCCGACGGACCCCGGTCCCGGGCCGCCGGACCGGCGTTGTCGCGCTGCGCGAAGGGCGTCGCTCCCTCCCGCCTGGGTCCGGCGCTGTGCCGGGTCCTGGACGGCCCGGCCAAGGTCACCGTCCGCAAGGCGGCGGCCCGGCTGCTGGAGCACCACCGCCCGCCCGGCGGGATCGAGCACCTCGCCCGCGTCCTGGACACCGGCGACGGGCTGCACCGGGACGTGCGCGCGGCCGTGGCGGGCGCGCTCATGCGGGCGCTGGACCATCCCGAGGCCCTGCCCGCCCTGGCCCGCAACGCGCACGGGTTCACACGGGTGGAGGTCCAGTTCGCCGTGTTGCAGATCTCTCCGCTGGCCTGTCCGCCGTCGCGGAGGGAGGGCGCCGCTCAGGTGGTGGCCTCGCTGCCGGAGCCCTCCCGCGACCACTGGCGGTTCCCCGGGTGGACCAGCCGTTGGGCGCCCTGGACCGACCACAATCTGGACGCGTTGGCCGATGCCGTGTGCGACATGGGCCGGGACGGCGAGCGGGCGATCCGCGCCTTCGGGCAACTGCTCCTGGACGGACGGGGGACCGACCGGATCAGCGGGATGCTGGCCCGGCTCCTGGCGGCCGTCCCCCGACCCGAGCACGGGGTGCCCGCGCGCGGCCCCCTCCGGAAGTCGGAGGACTCCGCCCACCGGAGGGTGAAGAGACTGGTCGGGCTCCTCCAGAACCGGATGTCGGAGAGCGGGGACCGGGATCCCGTACTGGAGGAGCAGGTGGACGCGGTGCTCGGCCTGCTCGGAACCCGGGAGGAGTACGCCCCGGAGGCGCTCTTCCTCGTTCAACGCAGGATCGCGGTCGCGTGTGCGCCCCCGGAAGGGGACCCGTCGGTCCGTGAGCTGGCGGACCTGCTCCTTGCCGGTGCCCACCTGCTGGCCCGTGAGCCCTTCGACCAGGGAGATCCGAACCGGCTCCTCCAGCCGTTCCGGGGCACCTACCGCCGTTCGGGGGTCGAGCCGCGGGTGCTGGAGGCGGTGGTGCGCCGACTGTTCGGCGCGGCCTCGGCGACACAGGGCGCGGCGGGGGAGACGGCGGCCCTCCTGGGCCTGCGCCTGGTGAAGGGGGCGGGCGACGAGGCCGACTGGGACGGGCCCTGGCCGCGGCTGCTCTCCCGCGCGGGCGACCTCGGCCACGAGAGGGTGCGCGCCGCGGCCTGGCGGATGGTGGTGTAGCGACTCCTCCGGGCGGGGAAGGCGCGGTCTCCGGCCGTTCCCGCCCGGGAGGCGCTCCCCGCTCCGGAGGCTCCCACCGGCCTCGGAACCGCCGCCTCCGTGCCCGGACGACGGGTTCCGCCAGCGGGTCAGCCCTCGAACTCGTCCATGGGGACGGTCTCGCGCAGGAACCCGCGCATGTCCAGGAAGGAGGACAGGTACTCGCGGTGCTCGTCGCAGGCCGTCCACACCTTGCGGCGGTCCGGGGTGTGCAGTTTGGGGTTGTTCCACACCAAAGCCCACGTCGCCTCGGCGCGGCACCCGCGCCGCGAGCACTGTGTCTCCGCCGGTTTACCCAATGCTGACCCCCAAGCCGGGAAACTGCCTCCATGGTCAAGCCACGGGCACGTTCGGGTCTTCGCCTCCGGCCGCCCGCGCGGGCGGCCCGGGGCCGGACACAAGGCGACGCCGGGTGGTTACGGGGGCAAACCACCCGGCGTCGCAGGCGATGTTCCAACGGGGGCTCGGAACACCGCTCCCGCGCTTCGACGGGGGACCGAAGCGCTAGAACCCAATGTACACCGATGCCCCCCGGTGTACGTCAAGAGTCAGTTACGACGTTGTCTCGGGAGAGTTCCGCCGATACGGGGCCCTAAGTCCCATATCAGTACTCACCTGGCATTTCGCCCATAACATCTGGCCCGCGGGCCACGATCACCGGGTCAAGGGGGACCCAACCGCGTGTCCCACGGGCCCCCGCGAACGGCAAAGCGCCCGGTCCCTCCGCGCCGGTGCGAGGCGGGTGCGCCGGGAGGGCTCCGTGTGGCTCCGGGGGATTACGGGGAGGCAGGAAACGGGGGGTCGCGCTCCGCGCGGCCGAGAACCGACTACGCAGGGGGTCCCACATGTCCCACAACACCTACCGCGTCACGGAGATCGTCGGAACCTCGCCGCAGGGGATCGACCAGGCCATCCGCAACGG
Organism: Nocardiopsis synnemataformans; assembly: GCF_965343085.1. NCBI lineage: Bacteria > Bacillati > Actinomycetota > Actinomycetes > Streptosporangiales > Nocardiopsidaceae > Nocardiopsis > Nocardiopsis synnemataformans. The sequence continues at coordinate 112,639 of NZ_CBDRFA010000009.1, forward strand.
CATCGACCGCGCCTCGGCCACGCTGCGCGGACTCGACTGGTTCGAGGTCACCGAGATACGCGGCCACATCGAGGAGGGCGACGTCGCCCATTTCCAGGTGGGCCTCAAGGTGGGCTTCCGCCTGGAGGAATGAGGAATGAGGACGGGCGGCCGCGGTCACGGGGCCCGTGTCCGCCGTGGCCGCGCCCGCCTCACCCGCCCTCGGGGGCCTCCCGCCCGCGCTGCACGTCCACGTGCACGTGGTCCAGGTGGCGCAGGATCTCGTTGCCCGGGTCGGCCTCGTAGTCGCGCCACCCCAGCGACGGGAAGCTCGTGCTCCAGATCCGGTCGTCGAAGATGATCACGTCGATCTCGTAGTCCGGGGCGTGCGCGATCAGCCAGTGCGCCATCACCCACCCCGCGCGGCGGTTGTCCTCGTTGACCGGCCGGTAGAAGACGTCGATCGCGCGGCCGTCGTAGTGCGCCGAGTCGTCGCCGTGGCCGGTGTCGAAGCCGCCCGGCTGGTAGCCGCCCAGGCTCAGACCGGAGAAGTGCTCCTCCATGCCCTCCAGCAGGTGCTGGGCGCGCGGCTTCAGGCCCGAGGGCTCCAGCTCCTCCTGCACCTCCAGGTCGGGGTTCTTGGTGGAGCGGCAGGTCAGCGAGGGCCCGGCGTCCCCCTCGGGGCCCTCCTCCAGCAGCGTCATCACCGGCTCGGGGATGTCGCCGGTGTCGGGCGCCCCGATCGGGGCGCTGTCGCCCTGCACGGCGACGGCGGCCGCGGTGGTCGCCCGCCGGGCCTGGTCCCGGTCCAGGCGGACGTGCACCTCACCCGTCCACACCGAGCACTCCGGGCCCCAGGGCGTCGAGGCGGGGAACAGGTCGGTGTTGCGCGCCACCCAGCGCGCGCTCACGACGGCGATGACGGCCAGCACCAACAGAACGGCCACGGCCATGAGCACGCCGGTCCACCGGCGCTCGGGCCGCGATCTGCTGTGTGTCATGCCCTGCTCCTCCGTGTTCGTGCCGGGCAGCGCTGTCGCCGCCGGCGCGTTTCCCAGAGAGTCAACTCCCGGGGGGACCCCCGGGTTTCCGGCACCGAGGACATTTTTCCCCGTCGGGGCGGATCTACCGTCCCCGAGGCCCGTCGCCGCAGGTCACCGGATCGACCACAGGACGAACAGCCCGCCCAGGACCAGGGTCAGCGCCCAGATCCGGTCCATGGTCACGCCGCGCCAGCGCAGCGCGTGCACCCCCAGGAAGTCGTGCGCGAGCAGCGCCGCGACCCCCGCCGCGGCCAGCATCGCCAGCGTGTGCACGCCGGTCGCGGCCAGGCCGACCAGCGTCGCGTCCCAGAGGGTCCAGGCCCCCTCGGCCGCCGCCCCGCCCGCCGCCGCGCCCCCCGTCGTCGCTGCTTCCTCCGCGGAGGCGCCGTGTCCGCCGTGCTCGTCCCCGCCGGAGTGCGTGTGCGTGAGCTGGCCCGCCAGAACCGGCATCAGCATCAGCCCCGCGCCGTGCGCCGACGACATCAGGAACGACCACGCCGACAGCTGCCACAGCGGCAGCCGCACCTCGCGCCAGTGGAAGTGCCGACGCGTCAGCAGCATCACCAGCCCCACCAGAACGATCAGCGTGCCGCCCGCCACCGGAAAGAGCACCGATGCGGTGACCGAGCCGGTGACGGTGACGGCCACGGCCGCCACCGCCACGCTCGCGGCGTGCCCGGCGGCGATGGCGGGCAGCGACCGCAGCACCTCGGCGCGACCGCCCTCCTGGAGGCCGCGGGTCACGGCCAGCAGCCAGCCCATGCCCGGGTGTAGGCCGTGGAAGGCGCCCAACGCGACGAGGGTCCAGATCTGCGCGGGGGTCACCGCGTCAGAGTCACACGGCGGTGAGCGACCCGCAACGGTCCGCGTCCCTCTGACCGACACCGGTCACGGGGGATTGCGCGCGGCCCCCGCGGGGGAGCGGGGGCCGCGCACCGGGTTCAGCACCCGGTCAGGGGCACAGGGCCTCCAGGTTGCTGGGCTCCGCGCCCACCTGGCGGCCCGGCTCGTCGGGCTCCTCCTCGTCGAGGCCGGTGTACTCCTGCCACTCGGTCAGCCCGTCGTCCTCCGGGGACCCAGCCGGCTCGGAGGGCTCGGCGGACTCCTCCTCGGCGGGGGCGTCGGAGGCCTCCTCGGTCACGTCGTCGCCCGCGGGGTTCCCCCCGGCGATGGCCTCGGCTACCAGGGCCTTGACCTGTTCCCAGTCCGGGTTGGCCGTGTTGACCTGGGGCGGCGAGAGCTGGAACGTGCTCATGCTCCCGCTGTCGGTGACCGTGTCGGCCAGGTCGACGAACGCGGGCACCTTGGCCTGGGGGATGTCCGTGCTCAGGGTGCGCTCCGTGGCGCCCGCGAGCCTGCGGTAGCTCGTCAGGACGGTCATCGGGTCGACCTGCTCGGCCACGTACTTGATCAGGCAGCCCTGGCGGCCCATCCGGCCGTAGTCGTCGCTGTTGGTCCGCGAGCGGCCGTACCAGAGCGCGTCGTGGCCGTCGAGGCGGCGCAGGCCCGGCTCCAGCACCCCGCCGTGTACGCCGTAGGGGATCGGCTCCTCGATGAACACCTCCACGCCGCCGATGGCGTCGATCAGGTCGCGGAAGCCCATCATGTCGACCATCGCGTAGTAGCCGATCTCCAGGTCGAGGTTGTACCCGATGACCTTCTTGAGGGTGTCGGCGGAGGGGTCGGCCGCGTCCGGGTTGAGCGCCAGCTCCTCGGGCTCCTCGGCCACCGTCTGGTACACGTCGTTGAGCAGCAGGTCGAAGCCGTAGGGCTCGGGGTAGCGCTCGGCCAGGGCGCTGTCCTCGGGGAAGTGCACGTTCTCCAGGTTGCGCGGCAGCCCCACCAGCACGGTGTCGCCGGTCCCGGTGTCCATGCTGGCCACCATCATGCTGTCGGTGCGCACCCCGTAGCGGTTGTCCGCCGAGTCCGAGCCGATCAGCAGCACGTTGACCCGCTCCTGGCCGTTCCAGGGGTCGGCCTCGTCGTGCGGGGGCATGAGGGGGTCCTCGTCGGCGTGGAAGACGTTGTTCAGCGTCTGGTACGCCGTGTAGCCGCCGTGCAGGGCCAGCGCCGAGGGCGCCGCGACGGTCAGGCACAGCAGCAGGACCACGGCCGCGCCGAGCACTCGCGAGCCCCGGGGCGCCCCCGCGGGCCGGGTGATCACCCAGGAGTGCACGATCACCGTCAACCACAGCACCGCCACGACGAACACCACGCCCATGGCGCCCAGCAGCCACCGATCCTGTAGCGCCATGGTGGCCAGCCGCGTCATGGTGTTCGCCTCGTCGGTGCCCAGCCGCCACACCCACACGACCAGACCCAGGATCCCGGCCAGGTACACCCCCAGGATCACCGCGCCCGCGACCCTGCGGCGCATCCGCAGGTGGGCCAGCCCGGGAAGGGGAACCGACGCCGCGGTCCACAGCAGCGCCCGGCCCGTACCCGGGCGCGCGGGCGCCTCGTCCCGCTGATCGTCCTCCGCTGTCACCGGTGGTTCCTCTCCAGCCGCGGGGCGGACCGCCCCGTTGTCCTCGCCGTTCCCGTCGCGGTCGCCGTGCGGCGCCACGCAGCGGGCTCGGTCTCGTGTCCGAAACCCCTGTTGTGTACATGCCAGAGAAGGGTCATCTTGTTCCCCTGCGGGTGGGACCCGTGCTCTCCGGACGTACCGCGCGGGCCGTCCTCCTCCGGGCGTGGGGAGCCCGTGGGGTGCGTGTGCGGGCCCGACAGTTCAGTGTGGCGCTTTGCGCGAGTTTGTGTGCACCACTACTCAGTCATGAGGGATGTTCTATACAAGTCTGTTATGTGTCTCGCACGCGGCTGATGGGGTATTGGCCACCCCCTCTGTCGCGGCCAAAGGGGGAGATCGACCGATTTCTTTGGCGATCAGTAGTGCGCGCACGCCGCAGCTGCGATGATCTGGCCGCAGGAGGGGGCGTCGTCCGGGGGAAGGGCGGCGTCATGGGAATGAAAGGCAAGCCATCGTGCTCGATGCGGTTGACACCGCGCTCATGCGCGCGCTGCAAGGGGACGGCAGAGCGACGTTCCAGGCACTGGCCGACGGGGTCGGTCTGTCGAGGACAGCGGTACGCGCCAGAGTGCGCCAGCTCGTGCAGTCCGGGGCGATCAGGATCGTCGGGGTGCTGCACGCCGGAGTCGTGGGAATGGAGGTCCTCAGCCACGTGTCGTTCCGCGTCAGCGGCCCCGTGGGACCGATGCTGGACGCGTTGGGGGAGAGGGAGGCGGTGACCTTCGCCGCGCACGCGGCCGGGCGGTTCCCGGCCGTGGCGCAGGTGCGGGTGGCCGACGACGCCGCCCTGACCAAGGAGCTCTCCGAGCTGCGCGCGCTGCCGGGAGTGGACGGCGCGGAGGTCTTCCGCGCCAACTCCGTGTTCAAGGACGCCCACAGCAGCGTCCGGGAGCTGCGCGACATCGAACTGGACGCCCTGGACTGGCGCCTGGTCCGGCAGCTGCTCAGGGACGGCAGGTCCTCCTACGCGGACCTCGCCCGCCAGGTGGGCCTGTCACAGGCCGCGGCCCGCTCGCGGGTGGTGCGGCTGCTCGACTCCGGAGTGGTGCACGTGACCGCGCTGGTGGAGCCCACGGCGGTGGGGGCCAACGAGCGGCTGGGCTTCGGCCTGCGCTGCCGGGGCGACGCCGAGCTGCTGGGGGCCGCGCTGGCGAACATGCCCAGGATCTCCTTCCTGGCCAGCGGTTTCGGGCGCTACGACGTCATCGGCACCCTCACCGCGCCCGACCGCTGCCAGCTGGTGGAGGCCCTGGAGGGGGTGCGCGCCACCCCGGGGGTCGGCTACGTGGAGTCCTGGGACCACCTGTCGGTGCGCAAGGAGCGCAAGGGGGGCGAGCGCCCCCTGGAGTGGGTCGCGCCCTAGGTGTATTGACCTGAGAGGTTGGTTACGCGGGAGGCGGGAGGGCCGTCCGGGGCGGCGGGCACGCTGGGTAGGCGCTGGCGGCTTCTCCGTCCGTATCTGTAACCAGCGGTAGCATTTTTATGTGTTTCCCGCGTGCATGGCTTGCGTCACGCTTAAGTTACCCGTGAGTATGGGAAGGGGTCGGTCCGTACCGGCCGCACCGGGCGCGGGTGTAGTGGGAGGCTGACGTGGCACTGGCGGATACGTTGACGGCTGTGGGCACGGTGGCGCTCGCGCGGTGCGGCGGCAGGCCGTTCGGGACGCACCTGTTCTCCGTCTGGCCGGGGGCCGCCTTCGCGGCGACCGCCTTCCCGGTCCGCTGCACGCCGGGGGACAACCTCGCCATCCACGTCGCGGTGGCCCAGGCTCCTCCCGGCTCCGCCCTCGTGGTGGACGTCGCTGGGGAGGCCGAGTACGGCTACGTCGACGAGATCCTCGCCGTGGCCGCCAGCACCCGCGGGGTCACGGGCATCGTCCTGGACGGCTGCGTCCGCGACATCGCGGCCATCGCCCGGTGCGCGCTGCCGGTGTTCGGGGCCGGGGTCGCGGTGCGCGAGGCCGCGCACGAGGCGGGCGGCTCGGTGGGCCGCCAGATCAGCATGACGCCGGGCGGCCCCGCACCCCTTCCGGTGCGCCGGGGCGACTGGATCGTCGCCGACGACGACGGCGTGGTGTGCCTGCCCCGGGGGCAGGTCGGCTCCATCATCGCCGCGACCGTGGACAGCGTCTCGCGCGAACGCGAGATCATCGACGCCGTCTACGCGGGGGAGAGCACCCTGGACCTGCTCGGCCTGGACCCCTCGCGCGTCGCGGGCTGGGAGGACCGCTCCGAGCACCGCTCCCGGCGCCCGGGGCGCTCGCGGACCCTGGGCACCCTCCGCGACACCGCCGCCCGCGGCGCCGAGGGGCACTCCCCGGCGCGTTCGCGGACCTCGCCGCGCTCCGCCGTGGGCGACCCCTGGGAGTGAGCCCGAGGAGCCGTCCAGGGACGGTCGGACCGGCGTCGGAGGGTGTTTCGCCGTCCCCAGAGCCGCACGGTCGCGCGGCGCACGCCGGGGCCGGGCGCAGGCCCCTCCACGGCGGCTGGGGCCCGGTGCGTGCCGGGCACGGTTCCGTGAGGGCCCCGGAACCCGTCCAGGCCCCTCCGCGGCCGCTGGAACCCGGTGTGCGCGCATCGGCCCGGAAACGCGTGGGAACGCTCCCGGGCCGCTGGCGCGCCGCTTGGCAGGACCGGGTCCGACGCGGGCCGCTCAGTCCTCGGTGAGCGAGAGCAGCTCGTCGATGTAGCAGGTGGCCTCCCGCGCGGCCCCGGCCGCGTCGGCGCCGCGGATCGCCTCGGTCAGCTTGGAGTGGTCCACGCCGTCGGTGGCCGAGGAGGGCCGGGCGGTGGCCTCGTCGCCCTGCTCGTAGGCCGTGTGCGCGATGCTCGCGTACACCACCTGCGCGATGTCGTCGTACAGGTCGATCAACAGGGTGTTGTGGGTGGCGTTGACCACCGCGCGGTGGAACGTGAAGTCCGCCTCCACGAACGCGCCCATGTCGCGCTCGCGCCAGGCGGCCTCCCGCAGCGCCATGGCGCGGTCGATGTCGGCCATGTCCTCGTCGCTGTGGCGCAGCGCGGCCAGCCGGGCCGCCTCCACCTCCAGCGCGCGGCGCACCTCCAGGTTCTCCCTCAGGCGGGAGCGCTCCAGACGGCGCCGCAGGGCGCCGCCGAGCTCGCTGGAGGCCCGCACGAAGGTGCCCGCCCCCTGTCGGATCTCCAGCAGTCCGGCGTGGGCCAGGGCGCGGACCGCCTCGCGGACGGTGTTGCGGCCCACCTCAAGCTGCTCGGAGAGCTCCGACTCGGTGGGGATGCGGTCGCCCACGCCCCACTCGCCCGAGTCGATCTGTGCTCGTAGCTGACTGATGACCTGGTCGACGAGACCGGTCCGGCGTGTCGAGGCGAGGGGCACGCGTATACCTCCTAGGGGCGGGTCGCCGGATGACTGGGCCAGCGCACAGGTACGGGACGGTTAAGGCCGGAGCTTAGACCAGTTACGGTCGGGAATTGTCCTTGAACGGTAATGCGTTATCCTCATGAAGTACATCGGGTCATCCTATGAATTTCTGCGAGTCGCCTCCATGAGCGCCGGACCAGCCCCCCGCACCTCCGTGAAGAGCGGCCCCGCCGCAGGCCGGACCGCCCTGAGCCGTCCCCCGCGCGCGGTACTGCTGCTGCTCGCGGCCGGGATCGCCCTGGCGGCGCTGAACCTGCGCACCGCCATCACCAGCGTCGGCCCCGTGCTCGACGAGGTCACCGCCGGACTGGGCATGACCGGGGTCGGCGCGGGGATCCTCACCACCCTGCCGGTGCTGTGCTTCGCGCTCTTCGGCGGCCTGACCCCCGCCCTGGCCCGCCGCCTGGGCGAGCACCACCTGCTGGTCTACGCGCTCACCGCCCTCACCGTCGGCCTCGCCGCCCGGGCGGCGGCCCCCGAGCCGTGGATGTTCCTGGCCCTGAGCGTGGTGGCCCTGTCCGGCGGCGCGGTTGGCAACGTCATCCTGCCCGCCCTGGTCAAGGAGCACTTCCCCGACCGCGTGGGCCTCATGACCACCGTGTACACCACCGGCCTGGCGCTGGGCACCACCATCGCCGCCGCGGCCACCGTGCCCCTGGAGCAGTCCACCGGCGAGTGGCGCGCGGCCCTTGGCGCCTACGCCCTCTTCGGCGTCGTGGCCGCCGTCCCCTGGCTGCTGGTGCTGCGCCACGAGCCCGCGCGCGGCGACGCCTCCCAGGCCCTGGGCTTCGGCCAGGTGCTGCGCACCGGCCTGGGCTGGCAGTCCGTCCTCTACTTCGGCACCCAGTCCTCGGTCGCCTACATCATGTTCGGCTGGTACGCGCAGATGCTGCGCGACCAGGGCATGGACGCCCAGAGCGCGGGCCTGGCGCTGTCCTACCTCACCGTCCTGGGCATCCCCATGTCCCTGGTGCTGCCCACGCTGCTGACCCGGACCAGCGACCAGCGCCCCTTCGTGGTGGCCTTCTCCGCCGCCTACCTCGCGGGCCTGGTCGGGCTGTGGTTCGCCCCCCTGTCGGGCGTGTGGGCCTGGACCACGCTCCTGGGGATCGGGATGGGCAGCTTCGTCTTCGCCCTGACCGCCTTCGCGCTGCGCACCCGCACCGGGGCGGGGACGGCGGCGCTCTCGGCCGTCAGCCAGAGCCTGGGCTACCTCATGGGCGGCGCGGGCCCCTTCCTGTTCGGACTGCTGCGCGAGCTCAGCGGCGGCTGGCACGCGCCCCTGCTCCTGCTGGCGGTGCTGGTCGTGGTCAACCTGGCCATGGGCCTGCTGCTGGGCCGCCCCCGCTACCTGGAGGACGCCATCGCCGCCCGCGGCCTCACGAGGGCAGCCAGTCCAGACGGCCGATGAGGTAGACCGAGCCGACGAAGGCCACGACGTCGATGACCGTGTGCGCCACCACCAGGGGCATCACGCGTCCGTGGCGCAGGTAGAACCAGCCGAAGACCAGCCCCATCACCAGGTTGCCGAAGAACATCCCCACGCCCTGGTAGAGGTGGTAGAAGGCGCGCAGCACCGAACTGGCCAGCACCGCCTTCCACGGCGTCCACCCCAGCTGCCCCAGCCGGTGCAGCAGGTAGCCGACCACGATCACCTCCTCCAGGATCCCGTTCTTGGCCGCCTGGAGCACCAGGACGGGCACGTCCCACCAGTTCCCGGCCAGGGTGCTGGGCTGGATCGTGACCGTCAGTCCCAGCTGCCAGGAGACCACGTACAGCGCCAGGCCGCTCAGACCGATCAGCGCGGCCAGCAGGGCGCCGGTGCCCAGGTCGAAGCCGGGACGGCGCACGTCGAAGCCGATCGTGGCCGAGGAGTCGCCCGAGCGGCGCAGGAGGTAGGCCACCAGCAGCACCGGGACCAGGGCGTTGGCCAACGCGAACAGCTGCCAGGACAGGTCCAGCCACGGGCGCTCCTGATCGGCGCGGGGGCGCACCAGACTGGCGGTCTGCTCGGCCAGGGACTGGGGCTCGGTGAGCACGCCGAGGAAGGAGATGGTCGCCGAGACCGCCGCGGCGCCCAGGGACAGGGCGAGCACGCACAGGATCTCCCAGCGCAGCAGGCCGCGCTCGACGGGGGCGGAGGGGGCGGGCGGCGCCCCCGGGGGCAGTTCGGCGTCGGGGGTGTGGGTCTTGTCGGTCACGGGTTGCAATGTACGCGCTGTCGGCGGGGCCGGTGACCTTGGGGGAGCGGGGCGGGCCGGAGACGCGCCGGGGCGCGGCCTGAGAGCTCGCCCCGGCCCGTCCGGCCGTGCCGCCGGGAGCGGTCAGTCGGTGTCGTTGTTCTCCATGTCGCCCTCGCCGCCGTTGTCCTCGTTCCCGCCGTCGTCGTCCTCGCCGCCGTCCTGGTTGTTCTCCTGGCCGCCGTCGTCCTCGTCGCCCTGGTCGTCGCCCGGGGTGTCCACGGTCGGGGCGTCGGCCCCCTCGGGGTCCTCGCAGGCCGCGACGCCGAACACGGCCACGGCGGCGATCGCCGAGCCCGCCAGTGCCCGGCGCAGGGCGGTCAGGGTCTGCCTGCTGATGTCCTCGAACCTCATCGCTGACTCCCTCGGGTCGCGGCTCGTGCCGGGGGTCCGCCCGGGCCTGGGCGGCGGGCACGAGCCGGGTGTTATCCGTCCGTGACCCACCTTAGGGCGTGCTCCGTGTCCGTGGCCAGAAGAGCGCGGAGGGTGACGGCCTTCGAAGTGGCGGGGGTGCGTCGCCCGGCGCCCGGAGGGAGGGGCCGGGACCGGCGGGGGAGGGGGGAGAGGGCCCGCACCGCCGCTCGGGGCGTGCCCGGCGGCGGCAGCGGGTCAGCGGGGCTCAGTCGTCGCCGTCGTCGTCGCCACCGTCATCGTCTCCGCCGTCGTCTCCGTCGTCCCCGCCGTCGTCCCCGCCGTCGTCTCCGCCGTCGTCATCGTCGTCGCCCTGTTCGACGTTCACGTTCGGCATGAGGTCGTCACAGGCCGCGGTGCCCAGGACCACGACGGTGGCCAGGGCGCCCACGGCGAGCACCCGGCGCAGTGTGGCCAGGGCGGCGAGGAGCGGTTCGAACATCTTCAAGTCAGGCCTCCGGTTCTCCGGGTGGGCCGCGGGGGGCGCGGCCCGGTGCAGCCGTCAGCGTAGGTCCCGGCCGCGCGGGGGGCCAGTGCGTCCCCTTTCCTCCGGGGACCGAACCCGTGCCCGGGACGACCGAAAACGGACGCGGCGGACACTCCGGGCACGGTACGGAACAAGCCGCCGGCCATGCGCGTGTGACACGGAGCGCGCATGGCCGACGGCTAGGGGGCGGAGGCCGCCCGCCCCGCCCCAGCCACGAAAGCGGGGAGGGACGGCCTCCTGGGAACGAAGACCAGTGTCAGTGAGCCGCTGAGAACTGGTCTTCCTCGGTGGAGCCGGTGAGAGCCGTGGTGCTGGCCTCGGGGGAGATGGTCGTGCTGATGGAGTCGAAGTAGCCGGTGCCGACCTCGCGCTGGTGGCGGGTGGCGGTGTAGCCCTGGGCCTCGGCCGCGAACTCGGCCTCCTGGAGCTGGACGTACGAGGTCATCCCGTTCTGGGCGTAGCCCTTGGCCAGGTTGAACATCGAGTGGTTGAGCGAGTGGAAGCCCGCCAGGGTGATGAACTGGAACTTGTAGCCCATGTGGCCCAGCTCGCGCTGGAACTTGGCGATGGTCGCGTCGTCCAGGTGGCGCTTCCAGTTGAAGGACGGCGAGCAGTTGTAGGCCAGCATCTGGTCCGGGTACTCGGCCTTGATCCGCTCGGCGAAGTCGCGGGCGACCTCCAGGTCCGGGGTCGCGGTCTCCATCCACAGCAGGTCGGAGTGCGGGGCGTAGGCCAGGCCGCGGGCCACGCAGGCCTCGACGCCGTTGCGGAAGCGGTAGAAGCCCTCGGCGGTGCGCTCGCCCGTGATGAAGGGCTGGTCGCGCTCGTCGACGTCGCTGGTGATCAGGGTCGCGGCCTGGGCGTCGGTCCGCGCGATGACCAGGGACGGGACACCGGCGACGTCCGCGGCCAGGCGGGCGGCGTTGAGCGTCTTGACGTGCTGACCGGTGGGGATGAGGACCTTGCCGCCCAGGTGGCCGCACTTCTTCTCGGAGGCCAGCTGGTCCTCCCAGTGCACGCCCGCCGCCCCGGAGGCGATCATGCCCCGCATCAGCTCGTAGGCGTTGAGGACGCCGCCGAACCCGGCCTCGGCGTCGGCCACGATCGGGGCGAGCCACTCGGGCGCGCTGTCGTCGCCCTCGGCCCAGGTGATCTGGTCGGCGCGCATCAGCGCGTTGTTGATGCGGCGGACCACGGCCGGGACCGAGTTGGCCGGGTACAGGCTCTGGTCCGGGTAGGTGTTGCCCGAGAGGTTGGCGTCGGCCGCGACCTGCCAGCCGGAGAGGTAGATGGCCTTCAGTCCGGCGCGGACCTGCTGGACCGCCTGGTTGCCGGTGAGGGCGCCGAGGGTGTTGACGTAGTCCTTGGTGTGGAGCAGGTCCCACAGGCGCTCCGCGCCGCGGCGGGCCAGGGTGTGCTCCTCGGTGACCGAACCGCGGAGCTTGACCACGTCGTCGGCGGAGTAGGTGCGCTCGATACCGGCCCACCGGGGGTTGGTCTCCCAGTCGCGCTGGAGTTCGGCGCTGGCTTCCTGTCGTCGAGCGCTGGTGCCCATGTTCGATCCCGCCTTACGTGTAGTCCCCAAGTGTTCACACCGGTCGAGAAGGCCAGGTCAGAGCCAGGGGGCTGAGCCCTGAGCGGTAAGTTCCCCGCCGGTAACTAGATTCTTGGGGAAGTTCCGAGGCTTTTCCACTGGAAATCTTGCGAAGATCGTCGATTCTTTCCGTACTATGAAGCCATGGCGTACTTTGGTGCTGAAGAAATACCGTCTTTGACAGGTGACCTGGATCTCGTCACCTTTGGCCAGCGGCTCCGCCATCTGCGGCGGGCGCGCGGCCTCACCCTCTCCGACCTGGGCGAACGCGTGGGCCGGGCACCCTCCCAGCTCTCCCTGCTGGAGAACGGCAAGCGCGAGCCCAAGCTCTCCCTCCTCACCTCCCTGGCCTCCGCCCTGGGCGTCTCGGTGGAGGAACTGCTGTCCAAGCAGCCCCCGAGCCGCCGCGCGCAGCTGGAGATCGCGGTCGAGGAGGCCCAGCGCGACACGGTCTACCAGGACCTGAACCTGCCGCACCTGAGGATCGGCAAGCGGGTCCCCAACGACGTGCTCGAACACATCGTGGGCCTGTACGGGGAGCTCCGGCGGCGCAGCGCCAAGCCGACGGCCACCCCCGAGGAGGCGCGCCGGGCCAACGCCGACCTGCGCCGTCAGATGCGCGAGCGCGGCAACTACTTCGAGGGCATCGAGAAGGCGGCGGCCCAGACCCTCGACGCCGTCAACTACACCGCGGGGGCCCTGTCCCAGGGGCAGATCCTCGCCATCGCCACCCACCACGGGTTCTCCCTCAAGTACGTGCAGGACCTGCCCCGCTCGGTGCGCTCCCTCACCGACCACGTCAACCGGCGCATCTACCTCAAGCGCGAGACCACGCTGGGCATGCACAGCCCGCGCACGATCCTGCTCCAGACCCTGGGCCACGTCGTGCTGGGCCACGGCAGGCCGCGCGACTTCGGCGACTTCCTGCGCCAGCGGGTGGAGGCCAACTACTTCGCCGCCGCCGTCCTCATCCCCGAGTCCACCGCGGTGCGCTACCTCCAGGAGGCCAAGCAGGCCCGCGACCTGTCGGTGGAGGACCTGCGCGACGTGTACTCGGTCTCCTACGAGATGGCCGCGCACCGGTTCACCAACCTGGCCCACCGCCACCTGGACCTGGTCTGCCACTTCATCCGCAACGACGAGACCGGCATCATCTACAAGGCCTACGAGAACGACGGCCTCGTCTTCCCCACCGACGACACCGGGGCCATCGAGGGCCAGCGCATGTGCCGCCAGTGGTCGGGGCGCCAGGTCTTCGCCTCACCCGACCGCTACTCGATCTACTACCAGTACACGGACAAGCCCAACGGCACCCACTGGTGCGTGGCGCACGTGGACCCCAGCCGCGAGCGCAACTTCGCCATCACCCTGGGCGTGCCCTACAAGGAGTCGCGCTGGTTCCGCGGGCGCGAGACCACCAACCGCACCAAGTCCAACTGCCCCAGCGGTGAGTGCTGCGTGCACCCGCCCGCGGACCTGGCCGCGCGCTGGGAGGGCAACGTGTGGCCGTCGGCCCGCGCGCACTCCCACGTGCTCTCGGCGCTGCCCTCGGGGACCTTCCCGGGCGTGGACGAGCACGACGTCTACACCTTCCTGGAGAAGCACAGCCTCGACTGAGCGGCGGGTCCGGAAGGCGCGTGCGAGGAGACCGGGAGTCGGCGGGCGTTGACCCCGGCCCCCTCACACGTGCGGGTGTGGCGTTGTGGCGTGCGGAGCTGGCTGTTACCGTTGGTAACACGCATTGGCCCCCTCCCTCCCCCCGGAGGGCCCGACAAAGGATGTAAGCGCATGAGTGAGGCCACCGCGCCCGGCTTCAGCCTGGAACCGAGCGAGGACGTCCGCGAGGTCCGGGACTGGACCCACGGGTTCGCCGCCGACGTCATCCGCCCCGCCGCCGCCGAGTGGGACGAGCGGGAGGAGACCCCCTGGCCGATCATCCAAGAGGCCGCCAAGATCGGCCTGTACTCCCTCGACTTCTTCGCCAACCAGTGGCTGGAGCCCAGCGGCATCGGCATCCCCGTGGCCTTCGAGGAGCTGTACTGGGGCGACCCGGGCATCGCCCTGGCCATCACCGGCACCGGCCTGGCCGCGGTGTCCGTCGCCGCCAACGGCACCCAGGAACAGCTCTTCGAGTGGACGCCCCAGATGTTCGGCACCCCCGACGACGTCAAACTCGCCGCGTTCTGCTCCTCCGAACCCGACGCGGGCAGCGACGTCTCGGCCATCCGGACCCGCGCCGTCTACGACCAGGCCAAGGACGAGTGGGTGCTCAACGGCACCAAGACCTGGGCCACCAACGGCGGTATCGCCGACATCCACGTCGTGGTCGCCTCGGTGGAGCCCGAGTTCGGCTCGCGCGGGCAGGCCACGTTCATCGTGCCGCCGAACACGCCCGGGCTCAGCCAGGGGCAGAAGTTCGCCAAGCACGGCATCCGCGCCTCGCACACCGCCGAGGTGGTCCTGGACGACGTGCGCGTGCCCGGCTCGTGCCTGCTGGGCGGCAAGGACAAGCTCGACGAGCGCCTGGCCCGCGCCCGCGAGGGCAGGGGCTCCAAGGGCCAGGCCGCCATGAAGACCTTCGAGGCCTCCCGACCCACGGTCGGCGCGATGGCGGTGGGCTGCGCCCGCGCCGCCTACGAGTACGCCCGCGACTACTCCACCCAGCGCGAGCAGTTCGGCCGCCCGATCGGTGAGAACCAGGGCGTGGCCTTCACCCTGGCGGAGATGGCCACCCGCATCGACGCGGCCCGCCTGCTGGTGTGGCGCGCGGCGTGGATGGCGCGCAACGACAAGGACTTCGACAGCGCGCAGGGTTCGATGAGCAAGCTCTACGCCAGCGAGACCGCCACGTTCGTCACCCAGAACGCGGTGCGCATCCTCGGCGGCAACGGTTACACGAGGGAGTACCCCGTGGAGCGCTGGCACCGCGACGCCACGATCTTCACGATCTTCGAGGGTGCCAGCGAGATCCAGAAGCTCATCATCGGCCGTGCCGTCACCGGCCTAGCGGTGCGCTGACTCCCCAGCGGCAACGGTTACACGAGGGAGTACCCCGTGGAGCGCTGGCACCGCGACGCCACGATCTTCACGATCTTCGAGGGCGCGAGCGAGATCCAGAAGCTCATCATCGGCCGTGCCGTCACGGGCCTGCCGGTGCGCTGACGTCGCGCGGGCGGGACGGTCGTGCGGGCGACCCCACGCGGAGCGGCGGCCCGTCCGGCCCGTCCCCGCCCGTGCTCGGACGCCGGGAGTTTCCGTGGTGAACCGGTGACGGAGTGAGGTCGCCGCTCCTATGCTGACGCCATGAACCTCCCGCACCTGCGCTTCGCCGCGTTCGTACTGCCGCTCGCCGCCCTGACCGCCTGCTCGTCCCCGAGCCAGCAGGAACAGGACGCCTCCTCCGCGGCCGCTGAGCCCCCGGCCTCCGCGTCGCCCTCCGCCCCGGCCTCCCCGAGCGCCTCGCCCTCCGCGTCCGTCAGCCTGCCCACCCTGGCGGACCTGCCGGAAGAGGGCAGGGACCTCGCCTCCTGTGAGGACGGGCAGTGCCGGGTTACCGTCGAGCCCGGTGACCGGATCCCGGTTCCGGAGGAGGCGGGCGGCACGGAGATCGTGATCGGGTCGATCGCCGGGGGAGAGGTGACGTTCCAGCAGAACCGCTCCGATGGTGGCTCGACCACGATCACGCTGAAGGAGGCCGGTCAGGGCAGCGGCATGCTCGCGGACGGGAACAGGTTCACCCTGGCCTTCCCCGAGATCGGCGACGGCGAGGCCGTCATGCAGGTCGACGTCTGACTCCCGCCCGCTGGAACGCCTGCGCGCCCGCCTGCTCCGACGCCTGGCCGGGGTCTCCCGCTGGTCTCACCGCTTCCACGCCCAGAGCGCGGTGCCCGTCCTCGGCGGCAACGGTTACACGAGGGAGTACCCCGTGGAGCGCTGGCACCGCGACGCCACGATCTTCGGGGCGCCAGCGAGATCCAGAAGCTCATCATCGGCCGCGCCGTCACCGGCCTGCCGGTGCGCTGACGTCGCGCGGGCGGGACGGTCGTGCGGGCGACCCCACGCGGAGGGGCGGGCCGTCCGGCCCGCCCCCGCCCGTCCGGGCCCGCCGGGCCGCCCTGGCCGGTACGGACATCCGGCACCTAACCTGGCTCCCATGAACGCCACCGCGGGCAACGGCGCCCCCACCCTCACCATCCCCGCCGGATACAACGGCCCCGACGGGTCGGGCAACGGCGGCTACACGGCGGGACTGCTCGCCGCGCGGCTGACCGTCGTCGGCGGACCGGCCGTCCAGGTCACCCTGCGCACCCCGCCGCCCCTGGACCGCCCGCTGACGGTGGAGGGCGGCCCCGAGGGCGCCCTGCGGCTGACCGACCCCGGCGCCGAGGAGGGCGCCCGCCTGGTGGCCGAGGCGGTGACCGCCGACCTCCCGGGCACCTCCGTCATTCCCGGTGGCCCCGTCACCGTGCCCGAGGCCCGCGAGGCCGAGCACCGCTACGCGGGGCTGACCGCGCACCCCTTCCCGCGCTGCTACAGCTGCGGCCCCGAACGCGCCGAGGGCGAGGGCCTGCGCCTGTTCGCCGGTTCCGTGCGTCCGGGCACCGGCCCCGACGGGGTCGGCAACACCGTCGCCTGCGCCTGGGCCCCGCACCCCTCCCTGGACGAGGGCTCCGGCACGGTCGGACTCGCCCAGGTGTGGGCCGCCCTGGACTGCCCCGGCGGCTGGTCCAGCGACGTCTCCGGCCGCCCCGCCCTCCTGGGCCGCATCACCGTCCGCGTGGACGAGGCGCCCCGGACCGGGGAGGTCCACGTGGTGATGGGGCACCTGGAGGCGGTCGACGGCCGCAAGATCACCACCGGCAGCGCCCTCTACGACGGCACGGGCCGCCTCCTGGCCCTGGCCAGGGCCACCTGGATCGCGCTCCGGGCCTGATCCGGGCCCCGCGAGCCGCTACGGTGAACCCTTGTGGCACTCGAACGCGCGCGGCGGACCGCGCTGACCGACAGCAGTGACGCCTCCGGCGCTCCCGTGCCGGAGGCCCCCGCCCCGCGCGGGGGGAGGGGTGCGCGCGGACGCGACCCCGAGCGGCGCCGCGCCATCCTGGACGCGGCCGACCGGGTGATCCAGCGCGACGGCCCGGACGCGTCGATGCTGGCCATCGCGGCCGAGGCCGGGATCAGCAAGCCGATCCTGTACCGGCACTTCGGGGACAAGGGCGGCCTGTACCGGGCGCTCGCCCGGCGCCACGTGGACCCGCTCATCGAGCGCATCCGCGAGGAGCTGCACCAGCACACCGAGTTCGAGGTCCGCGCCCGTGCCACGGTCGGCGCCTACCTGTCGATGATCTCCCAGAACCTCAACCTCTACCGGTTCCTGATGGACCGGGCCACCTCCGAGGACTCCCGGACCCGCGGCGACCTGGGCATGATGGTCCGCCGCCTGGGCGAGGAGCTCGCCGACCAGCTCGTCGCCGAACAGCGCGTCGGCGACCGCCCGCGCTCCCAGATCGTCGCGCACGCCGTCGTGGGCATGGTGCAGGCGGCGGGGGAGTGGTGGCTGGAGCACCCCGAGGTCGGGGAGGAGGAGATCATCGACGACCTCACCGCAGCGGTGGTCGGCGCCATCCGCGCCAGCCAGACCTAGAGGGCTTTTCCGCCGACCCCCTTGACCTGGAGTGCGCTCCAGGTCCCATGCTTTCTCTTCATGAGGGACTACTACACGCCGGGCCAGGTCGCCGAACGCTTCGGCCTCACCCTGGACACCCTGCGCTACTACGAGAAGGCGGGGCTGCTCCGCCGGGTGGAGCGCGCTCCCAGCGGGCACCGCCGCTACCGGGCCGACGACGTCGAGCTGCTCGACATGATCCGGTGCCTGCGCGGGACCGACATGCCCATCGTCCGCCTGCGCGAGTTCGCCGAGCTCATCCGCGAGGGCGAGCACACCGTTCCCGACCGGCTGGACCTGCTCCAGGGCCACCAGGAGCGGCTGGACGAGCGCATGGAGGAGATGCGCCGGTGCCAGAAGGTGATCCAGCACAAGATCGACTACTACCGCGGCGTGCTCGCCGCGCACACCCCCGAACCCCTCAAGGAGACCTCCTGATGCGCTACACCACCATCGGCGACCGCCGCGTCAGCGCCCTGTGCCTGGGGGCGATGAAGTTCGGCAGCGAGACCGACGACGCCACCTCCGCCGCGCTGCTCGACCGCTTCGTGGCGGCCGGGGGCACCTTCGTGGACACCGCCGACTGCTACCAGTTCTGGGTGGAGGGCTTCGAAGGGCACGAGAGCGAGACCTTCCTGGGCCGGTGGCGGCGCGAGCGCGGCGTCACCGACGAGGTGGTCATCGCCACCAAGCTCGGGGCGCAGCCCACCGTGCCCGGCACCGGCGCGGAGACGAAGGAGGGCCTGTCGGCGCGGGCCGTGGCGACGGCCGCCGAGCGCAGCCGCGAGCGTCTGGGCGTGGACCGCCTGGACGTGCTCTACGCCCACAACGAGGACCCGAGGACCCCGCTCTCCGAGACCCTGGAGGCCTTCGCCGAGCTGGTCGGCGAGGGCTCCGTCTCCCACCTGGGGCTGAGCAACCACCGCACCTGGAAGCTGGAGAGGGCCCGCGCCGTCACCGAGGCCCGGGGCTGGCCGCGCCCCCGTGTGCTCCAGTACCGGTACAGCTACCTCCAGCCCCGCCTCGACCTGCCGCTGCGGTCCGCGGGCCACATGCACGCCACGCCCGAACTCCTGGACTTCGTCCGCGCCGAGGCGGCCGAGGGCCGCGAGCACACGCTGGTCGCCTACACCTCCCTGCTGTGGGGCGCCTACACCCGTCCGGAGAAGGCCGCCGAGCTGGACCGGGCCTACGACCACCCGGGGACCCCCGCCCGCCTGGCCGTCCTGGACGAGGTCGCCCGGGAGACCGGCGCCACCCGCAACCAGGTCGTGCTCGCCTGGCTGATGGGCGGTGACCCGAAGGTGGTGCCGCTGGTGGGGGTGAGCTCCCTGGAACAGCTGGACGAGGCGATCGAGGCCACCGACCTGGTGCTCAGCGACGAGCAGTGGAGGCGCATGGCCGAGGCGGGGTAGTGGGTTGGCCGACGGAGAAGCTGGGCCGCCACCGCGTCGCAGCGTTGTCCACAGGGGGAGGACTCGACCTGGCGGGCGAGAGGACGGCCGGTCACACTGGACTCGGGGGCGCGTGCGGTGCCCACAGGCGAGGCGCAGCGCCCCCGGATCAAGGTTAGGCCGTCTCCACCGGGCGGCACCAGCCCGTCCCTCACTCTGTGGAAAACAGCCCGTCCCTCACTCTGTGGACGACCCGGCCCCGCCTGCCGCCTGCCCGGAAGGACGGGCATGGCCGGGGCCGGTCACCAGTCCCGGACAAACCACGTGTAACACCTCATATGTATTCATGCGCGGTTTTCACCATCCTTTGACCGGATACCTTCCCTAGTGGCGGCGGAGCGGCCGCGCCGCCTCGGTCCGCGAACCCGTGGGAGGGGCGACTTGCCCGACAGCACGTACCACCAGATCCACTTCGCCTGGGCCGAACCCACCCTCCTCGGCCGGTTCGGCCCCGGGCCGGCCGCCTCCTCCCTCCCCGAGGCCGAGCAGCCCGTCCTGCGTTCCTGGCGCGACCGCCTCGTCCCCGCGCTCACCGCCGACTACCGCTCCGCGCTGCCCGACACCGACCCGGGGGAGTACCCCGAGACCCTCTGGGCGCGCACCTACCCCGACGGGCAGGCCGCGCTGGTCTACCGCTGGCCCGGCGACGTCCGGTCCGCGCACGCCTGGGCGATCGTGGGGTCCGCGCACGGACTGACCCTGCCGCGGCTGCTCTCCCTGCACGAGAACCCCCACACCCGCCCGGCCCCGCGCCGCCCCCCGGCACCGGGCTGGGCGACCATGGACACCCTGCCCACGCCCGAACCCTGGGAGCGCACCGCCGCACCCGGGGCCGTGCGCACCCGCGACCGTCGCGCCGCCGAGACCACCGTCGAGGACGAACCCCTCCTGGTGGGCGCGGTGGCCGCCGCCCTGTACCGGCCCGACGCGCCGATCCACATCACCCTGGCGCCCGAGCGGGCCGACCTGTGGCAGGCGGTGCAGCTGCGCTTCCTGTGGGGCGTGCACCGGGTGCTGCACGACGTGCTCACCCCGCCCCGCGCCATTCCCGCGGCCGGGTGGAGCTGGTCGTTCTCCACCTACGACCCGGTACTGGGCACCGCCGACGGCCAGCACCTGGCCTTCGGCCCGCCGGTCGCCGACGTGTCCGGGCCCTTCCTGGAACCCCCGGCCCCCGACTACCGCGCGGTCGCCGAGGGGCTCGTGTCCGTCCTGCGGGAGGAGGGCGGGGACGCGCTCGCCCGCCACCTGGCCGAGCGCGGCGTCCCCGAGGCCCCGACCTTCGCCGACCGGCGCGCGCTGCTGCGCGACTGGCTCGACCCGCGGCCCCGGCGGTTCGACGACGTCCCCGTCCCCGAACAGCTGCCGGACGAGGACGGCCCGGACGGTGGGGCGTTCCTGCCCGAGCTGCCCGAGGTCGAGGTCCCGGGGGAGGAGGAGACCGGTCCGTGGCCGCTCTCCGGGTCCCGCGTTCCCGTGGGTCGCCCGGGCCTGAAGGCGGACGGGGCCCCGGGCGACGCCGTCCCGGGCGTGCCCGGCGGCCAGCGCTCCCTGAAGGGGATCACCGAGGAGGGCGTGGAGTCCTCTGCCGCGGGGACAGGCGGCGGGCGGCGGCGCGGGGATGGCCGCGTGGATCCCGCTGTGCCTGAGGCTGAGGGGACACTCGGGGACGACGAGGCGCACCGGGAGAGCCGGACGCACGGGGGAAGCGAGGCGGACGGGGACAACGAGGCGCTCTGGCCCGAGCCCGTGACCGAACGCCTGCCGGAGGAACCGGGAACCGACGGCTCCGGTGACGCCCCGCGGCGCCCGGAACCGCGCATCGCACCCGCGCGGGAGCGGACGTCCGCGGCCCCGGAGAGCCCTTCCGCGCGGTCCGGCGTCTTCGGGGCGCCCGAACCCCACCGCAGGCCGCGTCTGGTCCCGGACACCAGCGACCAACGGGATTCCGCCCACGCCTTCGAACACCGTGAGCACGCCTCCGGGACCGAGGACGCGGAGCGGAGCGATTTCCGGGCCGCTGACGCGCCGATGCCGCACGAGCCGGAGGCGGAGCCGTCCGGGGAGGGCGGACCGCGGGCCTCCCGAAGTGGCCGGGAGTCCTTCCTGTTCCTCGGCCGCGGCAGACGTGCCGTTCCGGAGGCGGACGAGTCCGGGTCCCAGGGCGAAGCGCCACGGGACGGATCCGCGTCCGCGTCCGCGTCCGAGTTCGCGGGCGGAACGCCGGGGGACAGGGACGCGGAGGCGTCACCGGCCCCGGCCCAGGACACCTTCGGAACGGGCGGGACGGCAAGCCTTGCCCGCGAGTCCGCACCGCCACCCGAATCCCTCGAACACCAACAGCCACACGCCCCCGCGGACGAGTGGACCATCGCCGCCTCCCCCAGAACGCAGGGGGCCCCGCCGGACCGAAGGACCGCGGACCACGACCCGGCTCCGGGCCCCGGCCTCACGGACGGCCCCGAGGACCGGGCTCCCGCCGACGCGCCGCCCCTGCCGGTGGTCCCCGACGCGGAGGCCGACCTCTCGCGCCGGGCGCCGCTCGACTACGCGGCCGAGACCGAACCCGACCCGGAACACTTCCCCGACGACGAGGTCTCCGAGGACAACTGGCCCACCCAGTACGTCGACCTCCCCCTGGCCCGGCTGGAGCGCTGGCACCACCGGCACGGACCCGAGGGCGCCCGGATCGACGTGGTCGACGCCCGCGCCGCCGTCCGCGCCGAACGCGCCGAACTCCAGCGGGTCCGCGAGGAGCGCGACCACTACCACGCGGAGGTCCAGGACCTGCGCCGCGAGGTCGCCCGCCTGGACCGGCCCTGGCTGGACCGGGCGGACGGGGAGGAGGACCTCCCCGAGGCGCCCAGCCCCCGCCGCTGGCCCTCCCGCGTCCTGGTCCTGATCCTCCTGGCGGCCTTCCTGGCCACCGGGCTGGAGGCGGGCGCACGCTTCGGCCTGGGCGCCGTGGACCTGTTCGGACTGCTGGGCGCCGCGATCACCGACGCTTCCTGGTGGCCCCTCTGAGCGGTGGCCCCTCTGTCAACGGAACCGGAACCCGGCCCACCGGCCTCACCCCTCGGCGGTCCCGGCCAGGCGCTCCAGCACCCGCGGCAGCTCCCCGGTGTGCGCCACCGCCAGCCGCCGCGTGGCCCGGGTGACCGCCACGTACAGGTCGTTGCCGCCGCGCGGCTGCGCCAGCACCGCCTCCGGTTCCACGACCACCACCGCGTCGAACTCCAGCCCCTTGGACTCGGTCGCGGTCAGCACCACCACCGCCTCCTCCAGGGAGTCGCGGACCCGCCCGGAGGCCGTCGTCCCCGGCCGCGCGGCCCCCGGCAGCGCCGCCGCCACCGCATCCGCGTGCCGGTCCGAGGTGATCACCGCGATCCGGCCCTCACCGATCGCGGCCGCCTCCTCCGCCACCAGCGCGGGCAGGTCCGCCGCCAGCGACGCCAGCCGCACCGCGCGCGGCCGGTCGCCCTCCTCGCGCACCGACTCCGGGACCTCCTCGCCCGGAGCGGCCACCCGCAGCACGTCGGCGGCCACCGCCATGATCGGCTCCGGCGTCCGGTAGTTCACCCGCAGCCGCTCCACGTGCACCTTGCCGGGCGCGTAGGGTTCCAGCGCCTCCAGCCACGAACGCGTCCCCGACGCGCTGCCGGTCTGTGCCACGTCCCCCACCACGGTCAACGACCGGGTCGGCACACGCCGCATCACCGTGCGCCAGGCCATCGGCGACAGCTCCTGGGCCTCGTCCACGATCACGTGCCCGTACGTCCACCCCCGGTCCGCGCCCGCCCGGTCCGCGGTGGTGCGCGCGGCCCCGGCGTCCCGGTGGCGCGCCGCCAGCGCGGCCGCGTCCATCATCCGGTCCTCCAACAGGCCCGTGAACTCCAGCACCCCCTGCGCGTACCGCTCCTCCTCGGCCCGCTCGGCGTCCTCACGGCGTTCCCGCGCCCGAGCGGCGCCACCGTCCTCCCCGAGCAGTTCCGCGGCCTCGTCCAGCAGCGGCACGTCCTCCACGCTCCACGGCTCCCCGGCGGAGCGCGCCAGGAGCGCGCACGCGTCCCCGCCGAACCCGGCCCGCGCACCCACCCGCTCCAGCGCCTCGGAGTCGGCGAACAGCGCCCGCAGCAGCCGCTGGGGGGTCAGGTGCGGCCACAAGGCGTCCAGCGCCTTCCGCACCGGGTCCTCCGACCACAGCCGTGCGCCCGCGAACTCCAGGTCCTCCTCGTCCGCGGGCCGCCCGAGCAGGCGCGACTCGGCCCGGGCCAGCTCCGTGAGCAGGGACCTGACCACGTACACGCGCGCGGTGTTGTGGGGCAGGCGCAGTCCCCGCGCGGTCCGCAGCACGCGCTCGCACAGCGCCCCCGGCACGGTGAGCGCGCCCGCGTCGGTCTCCACGACCAGGTCCGCGCCGCCGAACGCCTCCAGCGGCGTGCGTTGGCGGTCGGCCACGGCCGCGTGCACCAGGTCGGCCATCGCCAGGCAGCCCTTCACCGCCGCCGTGCCGTGCGCGTCGCGGCGGGAGGCCGCCACCCCCGGGAACAGCTCCCCGACCGTGCGCATCACCGCGTCGGTCTCCCCCAGGGAGGGCAGCACGTCGCCCACATAGCGCAGGAACGCCGGGTTGGGCCCCACCACCAGCACCCCGCGCCGCTCCAGCACGGCGCGGTGGGTGTAGAGCAGGTAGGCGGCGCGGTGCAGCGCCGCCACGGTCTTGCCGGTGCCGGGCCCGCCCTGGACCACGAGCACCCCGGCCAGCCGGGCGCGGATGACGCGGTCCTGTTCGGCCTGGATGGTGGCGACGATGTCGCCCATCCGCCCGGTCCGGCCCCGGTGCAGCGACGCCAGGAGCGCGGCCTCTCCGACCAGTTGGCGGCGGTCGGTGTCGGTCATCCCGTCGGGGTCGAACACCTCGTCGTCGAGCCCGAGCACCCTGCGACGGCGCACCCGCAGGTGGCGGCGGCGGGTGACCCCGTGCGGGTCGCCGGGGGTGGCGGCGTAGAAGGGGCGGGCGGCCGGGGCCCGCCAGTCCACCAGGATGGTCTCGTACTCGGCGTCGCGCAGGCCGATCCGGCCCACGTACCGGGTCTCGGGCCCGTCGCCTCCGTGGGAGAGGTCGACGCGGCCGAAGCACAGGCCCTCCTCGACCGCCCCCAGCTGGGCGCGGCGGCGCGCCTGCTCGTAGGAGCGGGTCTCGCGCTCCACGAGGGCCGCGTACCCTCCGCGCTCCTGGAGGTGGGCGGAGGCGAGCTGCTCGGAGGTGTGGGCGCGCAGGGCGTCCAGGCGCTCGTACATCGCGCTGATCCTGGCCTGTTCCACGGTCAGGGCCGACGAGGTACCTTCGTCGGCGCCGGCTTGACAGAACTCCATCTGCTTGCTATGCTCCGTACGTTGGGTTTTTTGTGGATGGGTCCAAAAAGCGACAACGGGCTCCGTACCCTAGCACAGCGCCGCGCGCCTCCGCGAGAGCGCTCTCGCGCCCCTCCCTTCTCCGCGCCGCCGCACGGTCCTCTCCCCGTACTCCGGGCCAGCCCCGTGTGCCGTCCGCGTCGCGACCGGACCGGAAAACCTCCGCGTCGGACTCCCCAGCGCACACCGCACCCGCTACACTCGTGCCCATGCGACAGACGACCACCCAGGCTCAGTGGTGGCGCCGCCCCTAGGCGGTGCTCCGAGTTCGCATACCCATGCAGCGACCGCCCCGGACCGGCGGTCGTTTCGTGTTCTCACGGCCCCGGACGGTGCGGCCCATCCGACCGCGCAGCCAAAAGGACCGGCCGTGAACCCCAGCGACGCACAGACCAGCACGTACCTCACCGAGGGCGGCGTCACCGTCCACCGCAGCGCCACCCCCTGCGATCCCGAGATCCTCACCGAGCTCGTCCGGTCGGTCGAGCGGCGCCGCGGCGGCGTGCTCTCCTCCGGCATGGAGTACCCGGGCCGCTACGACCGCTGGCACCTGGGCTACGTCGACCCGTGCCTGGAGATCACCACGCGCGGGCGCCGCGTCGCCGCCACCGCCCTCAACGCCCGCGGCCGCGTGCTGCTGCCCGTCCTGGCCGCGGCCCTGTACTCCGTCGGCCTCCCCGACCCCGACAGCACCCTGGCCGACCTCGAACACGGCAGCGTCGCCGTCACCGTCCCCGAACCCGACCCGGGGGAGTTCTTCTCCGAGGAGGAGCGCAGCCGCCGCCCCAGCGTCTTCACCGCGCTGCGCGCCGTCATGGCCGCCCTGCGCAGCCCCGAGGACGCCAACCTGGGCCTGTACGGCGCCTTCGGCTACGACCTGGCCTTCCAGTTCGAGCCCATCGAGCGCCACATCGACCGCGACCCCGACGACCGCGACCTGGTCCTGCACCTGCCCGACGCCGTCATCGTCCGCGACCGCAAGCGCGAGACCTGCGTGCGCCACACCTACGACTTCACCGTCCCCGCCGACGGCGACCGCGCCGAGGCCACCACGCGCGGCCTGCCGCGCGAGACCGAGCCCACCCCGCCCGTGGTCGCCGCCGAGGTGCCCGAGGGTCCCCGGCCCGGCTCCTACGCGCACGTCGTGGCCAAGGCCAAGGAGAAGTTCCGCCGCGGCGACCTGTTCGAGGTCGTCCCGGGGCACCGCACCTACGCCCGCTGCTCCTCGCCCGCCCGCTTCTACGAGCTGCTGCGCGAGCGAAACCCCGCCCCCTACGAGTTCTTCTTCAACCTCGGCGAGAGCGAGTACCTGGTCGGCGCCTCCCCGGAGATGTTCGTCCGCGTCACCGGCGAGCCCGGCACCGGCCAGCGCGTGGAGACCTGCCCCATCTCGGGCACCATCCGCCGCGGCGAGGACGCCCTGGGCGACGCCGAGAACATCCAGGAACTGCTCTCCTCGGTCAAGGAGAAGTCCGAGCTCACCATGTGCACGGACGTGGACCGCAACGACAAGTCGCGCGTGTGCGAGCCGGGCAGCGTCCGCGTGATCGGCCGCCGCCAGATCGAGATGTACTCGCGCCTCATCCACACCGTCGACCACATCGAGGGCACCCTGCGCCGCGACTTCGACGCCCTGGACGCCTTCCTCACCCACATGTGGGCGGTCACCGTCACCGGCGCGCCCAAGACCTGGGCGATGCGGTTCATCGAGCAGAACGAGACCAGCCCCCGCCGCTGGTACGGCGGCGCCGTCGGCGTGCTCAACTTCGACGGCTCCATGAACACCGGCCTCACCCTGCGCACCGCGCACATCCGCGACGGCGTGGCCGCCGTGCGCGTGGGCGCCACCCTGCTCTACGACTCCGACCCCGAGGCCGAGGAGCGCGAGACCTTCCTCAAGGCGCGCGCCCTGCTGGAGACCCTGGCCCTGGGCGAGCGGGAGGACGCCCCGGCCGAGGCGGGCAGCGCGACCGCCGCCGAGCCCGCCGAGCTCCCGGGAGAGGGCATGCGGGTGCTGCTCGTCGACCACGAGGACTCCTTCGTCAACACCCTCGCCGACTACGTGCGCCGCCACGGGGCCGAGGTGACCACGGTCCGCTACGGGTTCGATCCCTCCCTGCTCGACCGGCTCGCCCCCGACCTGGTCGTGCTCTCGCCCGGACCCGGCCTGCCCGCAGACTTCGGGATGTCGGCCCTGCTGGACGCGCTCGCCGCCCGCGACCTGCCGGTGTTCGGGGTGTGCCTGGGACTCCAGGGGATGGTGGAGCACGCCGGGGGAGAGCTGCGCACCCTGGACGAGCCGGTGCACGGCAAGCCCGGCCGCGTGCGGGTCTCCGGCGGGCGGCTCCTCACCGGCCTGGGCGAGGAGAACGCCTTCCCGGCCGCCCGCTACCACTCCACCTACACCCTCCCCGAGCTGGTCAAGCACTTCGAGGTCACCGCGGTACTGGAGGGCGGGGAGGGCGGGGAGCCCGTCGTCATGGCCGTCGAGGACCCGGTCGCGCGGTGGTACGGGGTCCAGTTCCACCCCGAGTCGATCCTCACCGCGGCGGTCGGCGAGGGCATCGTGGCGCGGGCCCTGCGCCTGGCCCGCAGCTGAGGCCCCTGGCGTCGCCCCGGGGACCGTCCCCGGGGCCGCGGACCCCCGCGCGGAGGGCGTGTGCGAAGGGTCACGCGGGCATTTCGAGGAGTGCGGCGGTATCCGGTGCACAGTGTCCACCTGTACCAAGGCGCCTTTCCCGAATTCCATCCAACCAAAAAGTTTGATCAACCTGTTACGGGACAGTGGTTGTGTATGGGTATTCTGCTGACAATCCTCGGAGTCATTCTCATCATCGCCGGTGTTCTCGGGGTGCTGCGCGGGCAGCTCCTGTGGGGCATCATCGCCATCGTCGTCGGGCTCTTCGTGGCCCCCGGCTACTTCTACGGCTTCTAGCGGGTTGTCCCTCCTCCGCGTAGCGACAGCACGACCAGGAAGCACGCGCAGCACCGATCGCGGGCCGGGTGCCGGGCCGGGGGAGACCCGGCGGGCCCCGGCCCGCCCGCTGCCCCCGGCCGACCCCCGCCGACCCCGTGTACCCTCGGGGAGGGCTGGTCAGCCCCCGCCCCCGCCACGCCTCCCCGCCCCGCGCCGCCCGTCGGTCGCGGTGCTCAGGCGTGCGTTCGGGGAGTCGGGAACACGAACGGGAGGCATGCTGTGAAGAGGGTCGAGCCGCAGGTCCGTCTGGTGGCGCGTCCGCAGGTGGACTACGACGCCATCGCCGACTACCTCAAGGAGGTCGGCGGGGAGGCGTGGCTGGAGCGGTTCGACCGCGGTGAGCTCGACGCCCACCTCAACGACCCCCAGAACCTCGCCGAGTTCGCCGGGCGGCTGTGCTACCGCTCCTGGGAGCCGGGCCTGAACCCCAACGTGACCCGGGTGCGCACCGACCAGGACGCCTACCTCGGCAACATCCTGGCCAGCATGCACGGCTCCGTCCTGGAGCACATCAGCTTCAGCTTCGTCCTGCACAACGTCTCGCGCGTGTGCTGCTACGACTCCGACACCGAGGTGCTGACCGACCGGGGCTGGATTCCCTGGCCCAAGATTGAGGGTGACGAGACGTTCGCGACCCTCAACCCGCGCAGCGGGGAGCTGGAGTACCAGCAGGCCACGGAGGTTTACCACGCTGACTACGACGGTCCGATGTACCGTGTCGCCTCGGAGCAGGTCGACCTCCTGGTTACCCCGAACCACCGGATGTGGGTGCGCCGGTACGACACCCAAGCGGCGAAGCGCGGTGAGCAGGACTTCGGAGTGGAGTTCGCCGAGGACATCCTCCACAAGCGGGTCCAGTACCAGAAGGCCGCGACGTGGCGTGGACACACCCCCGAGCGGGTGGAGATTCCCGCGACGACGCGCTCCTTCGTCCGGAAGGACACAGGTACGCCGGGCACCCGTCACTATCCGGGCATGTCCCTTCCCACCGAGGCCTTTGCCCGCTTCCTCGGCTACTTCATCGCTGAGGGAAGTATCAACGGCCATCAGATCGTTCTGGCCCAGAACCGTGGCCCGATCCTGGAGAAGATGCGCCGGACCATCGAGGAGATGGGGCTGCCTGCCTACGTCCCTGAGACGGGGCATGGATCCGTGCGCACCCAGTCTGCGGCCCTGCGGGACTTTCTGGCCGAACTCGGACACTCGCACGAGAAGTACGTGCCCGAGATGGTGCACGGCTGGGAGCCTGGAAC
Organism: Nocardiopsis synnemataformans; assembly: GCF_965343085.1. Lineage (NCBI taxonomy): Bacteria > Bacillati > Actinomycetota > Actinomycetes > Streptosporangiales > Nocardiopsidaceae > Nocardiopsis > Nocardiopsis synnemataformans. Next base: position 141,083 of record NZ_CBDRFA010000009.1, read on the forward strand.
CATCGCCACGTTCCTGGACGCGATGGTGGAGGGCGACGGGACCGTGCACAAGAAGAACGGTCACCGCGCCATCTACACCTGCTCCAGTGAACTCGCGGACGACCTCCAGGTGCTCGCGATCAAGGCAGGCCTGTCAGCCAACGTCCGTCTTGACGACCGGGTGGGGCTTGAGCGAGTCATGCCCAGTGGCCAGCGTTTCAACAACCTGCGTCCCTGCTATGTCGTTTCCCTTCTGAGCAAGCGCTCCCACCCTCTGGTCAACACCGGTCGTACCAGGCCCAGCCGCTACTGGAACGCCGAAGGTTACAACGACCAGATGGAGCAGTACAGCGGGCAGATCCACTGTGTCAAGGTGCCCAACGGACTGCTCTGGGTGCGCCGCAACGGCAAGCCGGTCGTCTCCGGTAACACACACGAGCTCATCCGCCACCGCCCGGGCGTGGCCGTCTCCCAGGAGTCCCTGCGCTTCGTGCGCCTCTCCGACCTGCCCTTCTGGTTCCCCGACTGGACCGAGGACGACCCCGAGCTGATGGAGCGCGCCACCGCGATGCTCCGCCAGATGGAGGAGTTCCAGCTCTGGATGGCCGACCACTTCGGCCTGGACGACGAGGGCGTCAAGTTCGCCGAGAAGAAGCACAAGACCTCCTTCATGCGCCGCTTCGCCCCCGAGGGCGTGGCCACCGGCCTGGTGTGGACCGCGAACGTGCGCACCCTGCGCCACACCCTGGAGGCGCGCACCGCCCCCGGCGCGGAGGAGGAGATCCGCCTGCTGTTCCACCTCATCGGCCGGACCCTCCAGGAGGAGGCCCCGGCGCTCTTCGGTGACTACGAGGTCCAGGACGGCGCCTGGGTGCCCAAGTACCGCAAGGTCTGAGCGCTTCCGAACCGCTTCCGGACACGGCCCGCCCCTCGGGGCGGGCTTTTTTGTGCGCGCAGGAAACCGGGACTTCTCCTCCCCTGGCGGGTGCGCGTCTCACGGCGTTCGGCGCGAACACCCCGGGGCGGCGTCGCGGGCGGAGGCGTCCGGGCGGCCGGTCCCACGTGTAATTCGCCATAACGGGGAGCACTCCAGCCCCTCGCGGCTCCTGCGTACCCGGGGAAACCCGTCCGTTTCGGGCCCCCTCCCTCCCAGGGCGCGCACCTTTCCGGCGATAACACGGCCTAACGCGCGATCTGCGCATATCTTGGCGAAGGGTTGGAAAGCATGCTTTTCTGCATTTTCCTTCCCCTGGCGCTTTCCCCCGCTTCGACTCCGGGTAGCGGTTGCCCGAAATCCTCCGTGGAATCAAACCAGGTCTGGTCTTTGTGGTGACGGCGGGCCAGGATGTCCGGGGCGGCTTCGCCGTATCGGTGATATGTGCGGGCCGATCCTTCGGAAAAGGTGTGGAACGAAAATGGAGGCAATCGGAATGAGGGCTCTCGTGTCCGCCGCGGCGGCACTCGCGTTCGTGGTGGGCGGGACCGTGGCGGGCGCCGCTCCGGCCTACGCCGCGACCGGTGAGGTCGTCGTCTTCACGACCGAGTTCGAGGAGCTGCGACGCTACCCCGAACCCCCGTCGGGCACCTGCCAGCGGCTTCCCGAGACCGCGCACGTCCTGGTCAACCTCACCGACGCGGACGTGCGTATGCATGCCGGCACGAACTGCTTCGGGCCGTCGGTCGTGGTCGCGCCGGACCACGGCTGGCACGCTCCGCCCAGCGGGCTGTTCAGCTTCTCGGTGGCCTGACCCCGACCGGTCCCGCGACCGCCGCCCGGCGGTCGCGGGACCGCACGGCGTCCGCGCGGCGCTCCGGCCGTAGGGGAGAAAACGCCATGAAAGGATGCATTTCCTTCTTGCCGTACGGGTGGCAACATGTCCGTTTCCGAGTTTTCGGACCCAGGAACATGTTCTCTTCTTTGACGCTTTCGGCGCGATGTCCGAGTGTGGTGGGGAAGCGTGTGGCCGCTGCGTTCCAGGATTTGGCAGCGCACCGCCGTGAAAGAGGAAGGGAAAGGTGCCCGTACGTTATGCTGCACACCCTCATCGTCGGCCTGGGCAGATCGGGAGAAGGGCTGCACCTGCCGTCGCTGGCCAAGGCGCGGGCCCAGGCCCCCGCCCTGTTCGTCCCGGGGCCGGTGGTGGGGTTCGACCCGTTCCGGCCTCCGGTTGAGGGGGTCCTCACGGCCGACTCCCTGGAGGAGGCGGCCCGCTGCGCGCCGCCCCCGCGCACCGTGGTCCACCTGTGCACGCCGCCGCACCTGCGCTCCGGCCCGCTGGAGCACCTGGCCCGCCTCGGCTACCGCATGGTCGTCGTGGAGAAGCCGCTGGCCCTGGACCTGGTGGACCTGGCCGCCGTCGCCCGGCTGCGGCGGCGCTGGGACCTGGACCTGACCGTCACCACCCAGTGGCTGGACAGCGCGCTCACGCGGCGGCTGCGCGCCGCGGTGCGGGGCCGGGTCTTCGGCGACCTGCGCGCCATCACGGTCCTACAGAACAAGCCCCGCTTCACCCGCACCGCCGAGGCGCCGGGCCACCCCACCGCCTTCGACGTGGAGGTCCCGCACGCGCTGGCCGTGGTGATCAGCCTGGCCGGGGGAGCGGACGTCGCCGCGGCCTCCCTGGAGGACATGGTCACCGACCAGACCCGGCTGCCCGGCCTGGGCCGCGCCCGCCTCGACCTGGCGCACCACGGCGGGGTGCGCAGCCGGATCGACTCGGACCTGACCTCCCCCGTCCGCGAGCGCCGCATCGCGCTGGAGTTCGACCGCGCCGTGCTCACCGGTCACTATCCGTGCAGCGCGGCCGACCACACCGCCCAGCTGTCGGTGGACGCCACCGGACACCGGGCCTCCCACTCGGTCTTCACCGACGACGCCCTCCCCGCCTTCCTCCGCGCCGCCTACGCCCGCTACGCCCGCTCCTTCCGCGGCCCCGGCACGCTTCCGGTCCAGGTCGAGGCGGTCCGGCTGCTCACCGAGGCCAAGGCGCTGTGCGCGGCCGACGGCCGCAGGCAGGAGGTGGGCAGTGTCGTCGGCGCCTGAACACACCCCTCCGCCGCTCGCCGGCATCGGCGACGAGGCCGCGCCCGACCTCGACGGGCAGCTCGCCGCCCTCGCCGAGCTCGGCTGGAACCGCCTGGAACTGCGCACCGTCGACGGGACCGCGGTGGCCGCCCTGGACGAGCGGACCTTCGACCGCGCCGCCGGACGGATCCGCGAGGCCGGGACCGACGTGGTCGCCGTCGCCTCCCGCATCGCCGACTGGTCCAGGCCCGCCACCGGGGACTTCGCCCCCGACCTGGCCGAACTGGACGTCCTGGCCCGGCGCTGCGCGGCGCTGGACACCCGGCTGGTCCGGATCATGTCCTACCCCCGGGACGGGCTCCCCGAGGCCGAGTGGGGACGGCGCGTCCGCGCACGCCTGCGCGAACTGGCCCGCCGGGCCGAGGACGCGGGCCTGGTGCTGGTGCACGAGAACTGCGCGGGCTGGGCCGGGGACCGCGCCGACCGCGCCCTGGAGCTGCTGGCCGGGGTGGACAGCCCGGCCCTGCGGCTGCTGTTCGACACCGGAAACGGCGTCGCCCACGGCTACCGCGCCCCGGAGATGCTGCGCGACCTCCTCGACCACGTGGCGCACGTCCACGTCAAGGACGCCGTCACCGCACCCGACGGCGGGGTCGACTACGTCCTGCCCGGGCACGGTGAGGCCGGAACCGCCGAGTGCCTGCGGCTGCTGGCCGCGCACGGCTACGCCGGAACGCTGTCCATCGAGCCCCACCTGCACCTGCGCCCGCACCTGCGGGTCTCGGGCGGCGACCCCGGCCGCGGCGACCGGTCCGCCTTCGTCGCCTACGGGCATGCCCTGGAGGACCTCGTGGCCCGCACCTGGCACACCGGTGAGCGGATCCGGCGCCCCGGGGACGCGGCTCGTCGTACCGAGGACGACGCCCACCGTGACGGGGATGACTCCCACCGTGTCGGGGACGCGGACCACCAGGCTGGGGCCGTTCGTACCGCTGAGGCCCACCGCCGCACCGAGGGGGTCCGATGACCGCCGCGCTCACCCCCGCCGACCGCGACCTGCTGCTGCGGCTGCTCGAACTGCCCACCGCGGGCCCGCTGGAGACCGGCCCCGACGGGCCCCCGCCGCTCCTGCGGGAGGCCCAGCTCCTCTACGCCCGCGCCGCCGCCGGAGCCGGGTTCGGCGTCGTGCGCCACGCCCCGGCCGACCCCGCCGACATGGACCGCCCGGACGTCCCGGCCCCGGTCCGCGAGGCCCTGGCCCGCCCCGGCTTCCTCGACTGCCAGCCCAGCCTCGTGCTGCGGCTGGGCCCCGAGCTGCCCGCCGAGCGCACCGTGATGTTCAACGTGCACCTGGACACGGTCGCCGGGCAGCAGCCGGTCGGCTTCGACGGCGAACGCTTCCACGGGCGCGGCGCCATCGACGCCAAGGGACCGGCGGTGGCGCTGCTGGCCGGGGTGCGCGCCGCCCGCGAGCGCGACCCGGCCGTCGGCCGCGACGTCGCGGTGCTCGTCCAGGCCGTGGCCGGGGAGGAGGGCGGCGCCATGGGCACCCTCGGCACCCGGCCGCTGGTCGAACGCGGCCACACCGGCCGCCTCAACGTCTTCTGCGAGCCCACCCGGATGCGCTTCCTGCCGCGCAGCACAGCGGCGATGACCGCCCGGATCTCGGTCCGCGGGGACGACGCGATCGACGACCGCCCGCACACCGGGCACAACGCCTCCGTCCTGCTGGGCTACCTGGCCCAGCACCTGGGCCGCGCCCTGGACGCGCACGCCCGCTCCGGCGCGGTGTGCCTGGCCGGACTGCACACCGGCACCCTGCACAACAGGGTCTACGGCAGCGGGTCGCTGCTGCTCAACCTCGCCTACGGCGACGCCGCCGCCGGGCGCGTCCTGGAACGCGCCCTGACCGATGCTCTCGACGGGGGACTGGACGCCTTCGCCAAGGACTTCGCCGACACCGCGCTGTTCGCCCGCACCGCCGCCGACGCGCGCGCCCTCACCCGCCTGGAGTGGACCAAACGCGGCCTGCCCGCGCTGGACGACCGCGACCCCTGGGGGCACGCCCTGCTGCGCCGCGCCGGAATCGCCCCGTGGCCCGCGGACGAACCGGCCTTCACCTGCGACGCGATCTGGATGTCCGGGGTCGCCGGAGCCCGAACCGTGGTGCTGGGTCCCGGCGACCTGGCCGCCAACAACGCGCACGCCGACGGCGAGTTCGCGCGCGCCGACGAACTCGACGGGTTCGCCGACGCCGTGGCCCGCGTCCTGGCCGCCTTCACCGACCAGACCCCGCGCCGGGCCTGAGCCCCGACGCCACACGAGACCGAAGAGCCCTACCCCTACACGAGACCGAAGAGGAAGGCGACGAGGACATGCGCGCACACCACACCCCTCCGCACCCCCGGGAGGCCCGGTGAACACCGCGGCCCCCACCCAGGCCCCGCCGCGGCACGGGACCGTGCGGGTACGCCACGACGACCTGGTCGCGTTCGCCGCCGGGGTGTTCGCCGACCGCGGCCTGCCCCCCGGCCGGGCGGCCGAGGCGGCGCGCGCGCTGTGCCACGGCGACCTCACCGGACCGCGCTCGCACGGCCTGGCCAACCTGACCCGCCTCTACCTGCCGCTCCTCGACGAGGGCAGGGCCGACCCCGCCGCCGAGCCCCGCGTGCTCACCGACCTCGGCGCCGCCGTGCTCTGGGACTCCCGGCGCGCCCTGGGTCTGTGGGCGGCGAGCGAGGCCATGGACCTGGCGGCCGAGCGCGCCGCGCGCCACGGCATCGGACTGGTGTCCGTGCGCGGCGCCACCCACCTGGGCTGCGCCGGGTACCACGCGCTGCGCGCGGCAGAACGCGGCATGGTGGGTCTGGTGGCCAGCAACTGCGGACGCCAGCGCATCGCCCGCCCGCCCGGCGGCGCGGTCGCGATGCTGGGCACCAACCCGCTCAGCGTCGCCGCCCCGGCGGGTGGTCACCCCCCGTTCCTGCTCGATATGAGCACCACGGCCGCTCCCACCGGCCGGGTCCGCCAGGCGGCCCGGGAGGGCCTCACCCTGCCCGAGGGCCTGCTGTGCGACGACACCGGGGCGCCCGTCACCGACCCCGCCGCCTTCGACGCCGGGCGCGCGCACCTGATGTGGCTGGGCGGCGACGCGGGACGCTACAAGGGCTTCGGCCTCGGACTCATGGTCGAGGTGCTCTCCGCGCTGGTCCCGGGGGCAGGAACGGGCCCGCACGCCGACGCCCTCGACGGGGACGGCGGCCCGAGCGGACGCGATGACGACATCGGCTTCTTCGTCGCCGCGATCGCGCCCGACGCCCTGCGGGAGGGGGCCGCCGACGACGCGCGGGAGCTGTTCGGCGCGCTGCTGGCCTGCCCGCCCACCGACCCGGACGCGCCGGTGCGCTACCCCGGCTGGCACGAGTACCACCGGGCGCGCGAACTGCGCCTGGCGGGCGTGCCGCTGGAGGCGGCGCTGTACACCGAACTGGCGGAGCTGGCCGACCGCACCGGCCTGCCCTTCGAGGCGATGCGGGAGGAGACGCGATGAGCGCCCCGCTGCGCACCGGGCTGGTCGGCCTCGGCGTGATCTCCCGCTTCTACCTGGAGGCCCTGCGCACCGCGCCCGGCCTGGACCTGGTCGCGGTGTGCGACCGCGACCCCGGCGTGCTCGCCGCCCACCCGGTCGGGGCGCGGGGCTACACCGACCACGCTCGGATGCTGGACGAGGCCGGGCTGGAGGCGCTGGTGGTCACCGCGCCCAACGACGCCCACGCCCCGATCTGCGCCGACGCGCTGCGGTGCGGGGTGGCCGTGTGCGTGGAGAAGCCGCTCGCACTGGACGCCGCCCAGGGGGAGGCGCTGGCCGGGCTCGCCCGCGACCGGGGCGCGGTGCTGTTCACCGCCTTCCACCGCCGGTACAACTCCGCGCTCGCGCGGCTGCGCCGGGACCTGGCCGGACGGCGGGTGGAGGAGCTGACCGTGCGCTACCTGGAGCGGATCGAGGAGCACGCCGGGACCGACACCTGGTACCTGGACCCGGCCCGCTGCGGTGGCGGATGCGTCGCCGACAACGGACCCAACGCCTTCGACCTGGTGGAGTGGCTGCTCGGCCCGGCCGAGGCGGTGTCGGCGCACGTCGCGCGCGACGCCGCGGGCACCGACCGCCGGGCCGAGGTCGTGCTGCGCGCCGCGGGGGCGCGCGCCCGCGTCCTGCTCGACTGGTCCCACCCCGGCGAGCGCAAGGACGTCGAGGCGCGCACCGTCGACGGGGCGGTGCTCACGGCGGACATGCTGGAGGGCCACCCCGGGTTCAAGGACTCCCTGTGGCACGAGTACGTGGGCGTGCTCGCCGAGTTCGAGCGGCGGGTGCGCGGCGGTGTGGTCGAGGACCCGGGTGGGCCGTCCGCGCTGCGGTTGGTCGGGGACGCCTACCGCCTGGCGCGGGCCGCGGAGCCGGTGGGGGAGGGAGTGCGATGAACCCCCGTGAGGACGGTCCCAAACGGGACGTCACCGCGACGCTGGTCAAGGTCCTGGTGCACCGCAGGAACGAGCGGGGCATGCGGCTCGAACCCCACGCCAGCCGGTGCGTGCGCGCGGGGGAGGTGCACGAGCTGGTCGCGACCGACCACACCGAGACCGCCCCGGGGGCCCGGATCGACCGGGTGGGCTTCCTCGGGTTCGCCGAGATCACCGGCGCCGGGGTGGTGGACCGGGGCGACGAGGTGTGGATCGGCTCGCGCAGGGTGGGCACGGTGCTCGGCTTCGACGGCTGCCACCTGCCCAACCACTACAACGTGCTCATCCGCGCCGACCCGCTGCCGACCGGGCGGGACCTGGGGCTGGCCGCGGGCGAGGGTTTGGTGTTCCGCCAGGGGGCGCCGGTCACCGCGGACCCGGTCGCCGAAACGGTTTCCGAAGAATCTGGCATTTGCCGAAAAATGTCCGATATAAAAAATCAATAGCATCCTCATATTCTCCTGAACCCCTTTTGTGGTGCTCGCTTACAAGCTAATATTCTGGGTGTGGGGAGGGTTCGACCGGGCTCGGTCGGAGGATCCTTTCCTCTGCTCGAAGAGAGCATCGTACGTCTGTTTTTCCATATGGTATCGAGAGGGAAAATCAATGACGACCGCAACCAAGGCCAACAGCCGCCTCGAAGAGCGTTTCCGCCTCTGGGACGCCAACGGCAACGGCGCCATCGAGCGCTCGGACTTCGAGAGCGAGGCGAACGACATCGTCTCGCGCCTGGGAGCCGAGGGCACCGCCCAGGGCAACGAGCTCAAGACCGCCTACCTGGCCATGTTCGACCACCTGGCCTCCGCCGCCGGCACCCAGCGCATGAGCCAGGAGCAGTTCGTGCGGGCCGCGGAGCAGGAGATCATCAGCAAGGGCGACGCCGGCTTCGCCGCGGTCGTCCAGCCGACCATCCAGGCCATCGTCAACGTGCTCGACGTCGACGGTGACGGCGAGATCAGCCCGCCCGAGATGCAGAAGTGGTTCGCCGCCATCGGCATCGGCGGCGCCGAGGCCGACCGGGCCTTCTCCGAGCTCGACGTCGACGGCAGCGGCAAGCTGTCCATCACCGAGCTGGTCGACGCGGTCCGCGACTACCACCTCGGCCGCAACGACATCCCCCTCCTCGGGAGCTGAGCCCCCCGCCCCGGCCGCGGCCGACCGCCGCGGCCGGGGACCATCCCCCGCTCCCCCCTTCCGCAGCGTAGAAACGTGGAAAAGTGAAGAGAACGCTCGCGCCCCCCGAAGCGGCGCCCTCGGGGAGAACGCGCTTTCCCGTACCTTTTTTCGACCAGTCCCAGAGCTTCGGAGAACTGTGGCCGCACATCCGTGACAACTGTCTCCGGGTCATGGACCGGGGAAAGTTCTCGCACGGGGCCATGGTCGCCGAATTCGAGGACGCGCTGGCCCGTTGGACCGGCGCCCGGCACGTGGTCGGCGTCAACTCCGGAACCGACGCCCTGGTCATCCTGCTGCGCGCCGCCGGACTGCGCCCCGGCGACGAGGTGATCGTCCCCGCCTACTCCTTCGTCGCCACCGCCAGCTCCGTCGTGCTCGCCGGAGGCGTCCCGGTCTTCGCCGACATCGAGGAACACGGGTACGGCATCGACCCGGCCTCGGTGGACGCGGTGGCCACCCACCGCACCCGGATGGTCATGCCGGTCCACCTGTTCGACCGCCTGGCCGACATGGAGGGCGTACGCGAGGTCGCCCGGCGCCGCGGCCTGACCGTGCTGGAGGACAGCGCCGAGGCCATCGGCATGCGGCTGCACGGCGTGCACGCCGGACTGCTCGGCACCGGCGGCGTGCTGTCCTTCTTCCCCTCCAAGACCCTCGGCGCCATCGGCGACGCGGGCGCGCTGCTCACCGACGACGACGCCGTCGCCGAGACCGCGCGGGCGCTGCGCCACCACGGCCGCTCCGGGCGCACCCTGGACGACTTCCCCGGCATCGCCAACCCGACGGTCGTCGCGGGCTGCAACAGCAAGATGGACGACCTCCAGGCCGCCGTGCTGCTGGCCAAGCTCTCCCGGCTCGACGCCGACATCGCCCGCCGGGCCGAGCTGTCCGCGCGCTACGACGCCCGCCTGCGCGACCTGTCAGGGATACGCGCCGTGCCCGGCGCCGTCACGCCCCACCCCGGCGGCACACGGGTGGTCTACGTCCACCTCGTCGAGGCCCGGGACCGCGACGCCCTGGTCGCCCACCTGGCCGAGGCCGGGATCGGCACCGAGACCTACTACCCGATCCCGCTGCACCTCCAGCCCTGCTTCGCCCACCTGGGACACGCGCCGGGCGATTTCCCGCGCGCCGAGGCGGCCTGTGAGGCGGCGGTGGCCCTCCCGCTCTACCCCGACCTGACCGACGCCCAGGCGGACCGGGTCTGCGAGGAGATCGAGGACTTCTGCGTTCGGAGGCACGGATGACCACGGCGACCGCGCGGCGCATCCCCTTCTTCGCCCCCGACCTGTTCGACGACGACCGCGACGCCTTGCTGGAGGCCGTCCACGCGACCGGCACCGGCAGCGCGCAGAAGTTCATCCTCGGCGAGCGCACCGCCCGCCTCGAACGCCAGCTGCGCGACCGCCTCGCCGCCGCCGACGTCGTCGCCTGCTCCAGCGGCACCTCCGCGCTCACCCTGGTCCTGGCCGCCATGGAGGTCGGCCCCGGCGACGAGGTGGTGGTACCGGCCTTCGGCTGCGCGCCGCTGGCCAGCACCGTCATCGAACGCGGCGCGCGTCCGGTCTTCGCCGACGTCGACCCGGTCTCCCTGACCCTGGACCCGGACGCGGCCGAGGCCGCCCTCACCGCGCGCACCAGGGCGCTCATGCCCGCGCACGTGTTCTCGATGATGGCCGCCATGCCCCGGTTCCGGGAGCTGGCCGACCAGTACGGGCTGCGCCTGGTCGAGGACTCCGCGCTGGCCCAGGGCGGAACCCTCGGCGGCCGCCCCGCCGGGCTGTGGGGAGACGCCGGGGTCTACTCCTTCGTCCAGGTCAAGACCTTCGGCATGCCCGGCGAGGGCGGCGTGGTGGTCACCGGCGACGCCGAACTCGCCGTACGCGTGCGGATGCTGCGCAACCACGGCCAGGACGGCACGCACCGCTTCCTGCACCACCGGATCGGCCACAACAGCCGCTTCGACGAGGTGATGGCCGGGTTCCAGCTGCACCGGCTGAGCGGGCTGGAGGCCCGGCTCGCACGCCGGGCCGAGATCTCCACCTACTACTCCACCCGGTTCGCGCAGCTGGCCGGAGCCGGGATCACGGCGCCGCCCACGGGCGGCGACGGGCGCTGCCACTACGTCTACACGCTCCTGACCGAGCGGCGCGACGAACTGCGCACCCACCTGGCCGCGCACGGGGTCGACACCCACGTGTACTACCCGCGCGTCCTGCCCGCCCAACCCGCGTTCGCCCCGCACACCCGGGCCGGGGCCCGCTGGCCCAACGCGGAGTCGGCGGCCCGGCGCAACATCTCCCTGCCGCTGTACCCGCACCTGGACGACGCCCAGGTGGAGCACATCGCCGACACCGTGTGCGCGTTCGCCGACCGTTCCCGGAGAATGAGATGACCGACCACACCGCCGCGCCCCCCGCCGGACCGGCGCCCGCGGCCGCACCGCCCCGGGGCACCCTGGCCGCCTACGCGCGGCTGGCCAAGCTCGACATCTACGACTACTACATCGGCCTGCCCCTGGTCCTGGCCATGCTCGCGCCCGCGCTGCGCTGGGAGCCGGGCACGCTGGGGCTTCTCCTGCTCATCCTGCTCGCCGAGGTGGCCGTGGTGGCCGCCATGGTCGCCTTCGACGACGTCACCGGCTACCGGGACGGCAGCGACGCGGCCAACTACGGCTCGGACGCGGCCCGCCGCCGACTGGCCCGCAAACCCCTCGTCGCCGGGACGCTCACCGAACCGCAGGCGCTGCGCTTCGCCTGGGCGGCGACCGCGGTGAGCGCACTGCTCTGGGGCCTGGTCGTCCTGGTCGCTCCGCACCAGCCCGCCTGGGCGGTCGGCCTGGCCGCCCTGTGCGTGGTCGCCTCGGTCCAGTACTCCTGGGGCCTCAAGATCAGCTACCGGGGCTTCCAGGAGGTCTTCCTCATCGGCCTGGGCGTGGGCTGGGTCCTGGTGCCCTACGGACTGCTCACCGGGGAGCTGAACGGCTTCGTCGTGGTCCAGGCCCTGCTGTTCGGCTTCGGCCCGATGCTCTTCGGCCTGTACTCCAACACCAACGACGCCGCGGGCGACCGCGCCGCCGGACGGATCACCGTGGCCGCGCTGGTGCCCAGGCGCCTCAACGCCGCCTTCATCATCGCGGCGACCGCGGCCGAGAGCGCGCTCATCACCGGCTCCACCCTGGCCGGGATCTCCCCGTGGTGGTTCCCGCTCGTCCTGGCCCCCGTCTTCCTGATGCGGGTGGCCCAGTTGCTCATCGGGTTCGTCCAGGGCGACATCCTGCGCGCCCGCCGCCTGGCCATCCACACCCACCGGGTCACCGTGGTCCTGCTCATCGCCGCCCACCTGCTGGCCCCCGTGCTCCTGGGAGCCGCCGTATGAGCGAGGGGCTCGACGTCGCCGTGGTCGGAGCGGGCCCCGCCGGACTGGCCACCGCCCACGCACTGGCCCGCGCGGGGCGCTCGGTACGCGTCCTGGAGGCCGACGAGGCCGTGGGCGGGCGGATGCGCACCCTGCGCGAGCACGGCTGCCTCATCGACACCGGCGCGGAGATGCTGCCCCCGGCCAGGGCCTACCCGGCCACCTGGCGGCTGATCCGCGAGGTCGGCCTGGACGCCGACCGCGGCGCGGTGCCCCGCATCCGCGGCGCCCTGGCGTCCTGGCGCGAGGGCCGGGCCCGACCGCACGTGGGCCGCCCCCTGGGCCTGCTCACCGGCGCAGGGCTGTCCCCGCGCGCGCGGGCCGACCTGCTGCGCCTCCAGACCCAGCTGGCCCGCCTCGCCCTGGACCCCGAACACCCCGAGCGCTCCCCGCTGGGCGCGCGCACCCTGGCCGAACTGCTCCGCCCCTACCACCCCGAGCTGCGCTACCGGCTGCTCGGCGCCCTGGCCGCCGGTTTCTTCGGCTGGGACCCCGAGCACACGGCCGCCGCGCCCTTCGCCGCGCACCTGGTCTCCGCGGGCAGCAGCGCCCGCTGGCGCACCTACCGCGACGGCATGGACACCCTCGCGCGGGTCCTGGCCGACCGGCTCGACGTGGTCACCGGCCACCCCGTGACCGGTGTGTCCGCGGGCCCCGACGGGGTCAGGCTGGACTCCCCGGCGGGCGCGGTCACCGCCCGCGCGGCCGTGCTGGCCGTGCCCGCCCCGATCGCGGCCGGACTCCACCCCGGCGCGTCCGGCGTCGAGCGCGCCTACCTGGAGGCCTGCGAGTACGCGCCCATGCTCCGCGTCTCCCTGGTACTGGACCGCCCGATGGAACCGGCCGGGGCGCGCGGCGGCTTCGCCACCCTGGTGCCCGCCCTGGAGGACCCGCTGCTCAACGTGGTCACCGCCGACCACAACAAACACCCGGGCCGGGTGTCGGCCGGACGGGGCCTGGTCTCGCTGGTCGCCTCGCCGCGCGGCGCCGCCGAACTCCTCGACGCCCCCGACGCACTGGTGGCGGAGCGGCTCACCGCCCGCGCCGAACACCTGCTGCCCGGCCTGTCCCGGCACGTCGAGGCCGTCCGCGTGCACCGCTTCCGCCACGGCCTGCCCGCCGCGGGGCCGCGCGCGCTGCGCGAGCGCGCCGCCTTCGCCGTCCGCCCGCCCGCCGCCGTGGACTACGCCGGGGACTGGATCTCGCTGCGCCCGTGCAGCGAGGGCGCGGTCTCCTCCGCGGCCACGGCCGCCGCGCGGGTCCTGGCCTTCCTCGCCTCGACGGCCCAGACCCCCGTTCCCACCTCCAGCGAGGAGCGACAACGATGACGCTGTTCACCAAGCCCCTCCACCTGGGCACCCTCTTCGACGACCTGGCCGCGCGCGGCTCCGCGACCGCCGTGCACCTGAGCAGGCCGCTGGACATCGCCCCCGGCCTGGGCACCGAGCTGGACGTGCCCCGGGTGGCCGAACTGGTGCGCGAGGCGGCCGGATGGCTCGCCGCGGCCGGTGTGCGGCCCGGCGACCGCGTCGCGATCGCCAAGCGCAACCACTGGGACTACGTACTGCTGAACTGCGCCGCGGCCCGGCTGGGCGCGGTGCCCGCCTCGCTGTCGGCGCACCTGGAGCCGGACGCGCTGGAGGTCCTGCTCAAGCGGCTGGACCCGGCGCTGCTGGTCACCGACGCCGCCCTGCTCGCGGCGTCCCGGAACGCGGGGGCCGACCCCGCCGTGCACGCGGCCCGCACCCTGGTCATCGACGGCCCGGCGGGAGCCGAGGGTCCGGTCGGTGGCGGTGGCGGTGGCGGTGGCGGTGGTCCGGTCGGGGACACGCTTCCGATCGGGGACAGGGTTCCGGTCGGGGGAGGGGGCCCGGCCGGGAGCGTCCTGCACCTCGACGACGTGCGCGGCAACGACGCCCCGCCGCCGCGCAGGCCGCACCTGGACGCGCCCCTGGCGATCATGCACACCTCCGGCACCACGGGCGTGCCCAAGCTGGTCCCGCACTCCACCCGCACGATCATGCGCCGCCTGGCCGGGTTCGAGGCGCACCGCTGGCCCGTGCTGGGCAGCCGCCCCGACGACACGGTGACCGGCGCGTACTCCTTCGCGCACGGACGCGCGCTCGCCTGGACGGCCAGCGTGCTGTGGCTGTCCCCGGGCGCGCTGTCCGTCGTCACCTGGGCCGACTGGGCCGAGGCCGGGCCGCTGCTGGAGCGGCACCGCCCCACCACCCTGGAGGCCGCCCCCGCGGTCTTCGCGCGCTGGCAGGGCCGGGCCGGGCGGGAGGGCGCCCCGTTCGACCGGGTGCGGCTCTACGTCAGCACCTTCGACGCCGTGCACCCGCCGACCGTGCGCGCCTTCCTGGGCGCCACCGGCCACCGGCGCCCGGTGTGGATGCAGGGCTGGGGCCAGAGCGAGACCGGGCCGCTGACCTTCCGATTCCTCACCCGGCGGGCGCTGGCCGCGGAGAGCGAGCGCCATCCGACCACCCGCGACCTGGGCCGACCCATCCCCACCCGCACCAGACTGCGCGCGGTCGACCCGCGCACCATGCGCCCCGTTCCAGCCGGGACGCCCGGCCTGATCTTCTGCCGCACCGAGGCCCTGTGCCTGGGCTACGTCGGCGAGGAGGGCCGGTGGCGGTCCAAGCTGGTGGGCGAGTGGTGGAACACCGGCGACATCGGCGTCCTGAGCCGTACCGGCGCACTGCGGCTGGTGGACCGCGAGGTGGACGCCCTGCGTGAGGGCGGCTGCCTGGAGGTGGAGGACGTCGTGGACGACCGCCTGCCCGAGGTGCTGGAGTGCGTCGTCCTGAGCGTTCCGGACGGGCCCCCGGTGCCGGTGGTGGCCACCGAGAGCGGGGGACTGGACATCATGGCCTGGCGCGGCGCCGTCGCCGACCTGCCCGAACTCGCCGATCCGGTGGCGATGACCTGGGACGAGCTGCCGCGCACCGGCACCGGCAAGGTCCGCCGCTCCGTGCTGCGCGACCACCTGGGCCTGCGCCCCGACACCTGCGGGACGGGGAAGTGGACTTGACCGTGACACCGGTGGACGCGGCGGTGCTTCCGCTGGCCGGGGCCGCCGCGCGGGCGGTGGGTGACTCGGCCGCGCTGCGGATCGCGGCTGCGCGCCTGGAGGCGCTCGGCTGCGCGGTCTCCCGGACCGGCGGGCCCCCGCCCACGCGGGCACCGGCCGGGTGGATCGGTCTGGCGGCCGTCCCCGGCGGATGGGGTCCGGGCGGGAGCGGCCTCGGCGGGGGAGGTCTGACCGGGGACGGCTCCGGCGGAGAGAACCGGTGGGGAGGGAACCCGGGCGGAGAGGGAGCCCGGATGCTGCCGGTACCGGTCGGCTGCGCCATCGGCTGGTCCGGGCCGGTCGCGGCCCCCATGGCGGGGGAGCGCGACGTCCAGGCCGCCTGCGGGCTGGCGCACCTGCACGGCCGGGCCCGCGGGACGCCCCGGTTCCTGGGCGTGGACTACGCGTCGGTGTGCGCGGGGGTGCTGGCCGCGCAGGCGGTGGCGGCCTGCGCGCTGGCCCTGGCGCGCGGCGGTCCGGCACTGTCCGCGTCGGTCTCCGCGGCCCAGGCCGCCCTGCTCGCGGCGGGACCCTACGTCGCCGCGGCCACCGCGCCGGAGCAGAGGGCTTCGGCGGGCGGTACGGGTGCGTCCGTGCCCGGAACCGTCCCGCCGTTCCGCTCCGCCGACGGGGCGCGCTTCGAGATCGAGACCCTGGACGCCGAGGTCTGGCTGCGGTTCTGGACCGACCTGGGTGCCGCCCCGTCCGCGATCGCCGCCGGGTGGCCGCCCTTCCAGCGGCGCTTCGCCACCGCGGTGTGCCCGCTGCCGCCCGAACTGCCCGCCGCGATCGCGGCCGTGGACCTCGCCCGGGTCCGCCTGGCCGCTCGGCACGCGGGCATGAGCCTCGCCCCCATCCGCGACGTCCGGGAGGCCGAGGAACCCGCCCCGGCCTCGGAGTGGCGGTTGCGAGCCCAGGGTGACACCGGCGTCCCGGTTCCCGCCCTGGCACCGCTCGGTCCCGACGCCACCGCGCCCCTGGCCGGACTGCGTGTGGTGGAGGCCACCAACCGCGTGCAGGGCCCGCTCGCCGGACTGCTGCTCGCCATGCTCGGAGCCAAGGTGGTGCGGGTCGAGCCCCCGGGCGGCGACCCCATGCGCGGGGTGGCGCCGATGGCGGGGGACTGCTCCGCCCGGTTCCTGGCCCTGAACCGGGGCAAGGGCGCGGTCGAGATCGACCTCAAGACCGCCGCCGGGCGCCGGAGCGCACGGGACCTGGCCGCCACGGCCGACGTCCTGCTCTACAACTGGCCGCCCGGTCGCGCCGAGGGGTTCGGTCTGGGCCCCCACGACCTCGCCGACCTCGCCCCCGGCCTGGTCCACGTGCATGCCGACGGGTGGGGCGGCCGGGCCCCCGAACCCGGCGCGCTGGCCACCGACTACCTGGTCCAGGCGCACGGCGGGGTGGCCGACCTCCTGGCCGGGCCCGGCCAGGAGCCCGCGCCGTCCCTGCTCACCCTCACCGACGTGCTCGGCGGGATCCTCGCCGCCGAGGGGGCGCTGGCCGCGCTGCTGCTGCGTATCCGCACCGGCACCGGGGTCCGAGCCCGGACCGCCCTGTCGGACGCGGCCCGGCTGCTGCGCCGCGCCGGACGCGGCACCGCGCCCGGGGAACGGAGTGACACCGAGTCCGAGCGGTGGGGCGGCACCACACCCGAGGGCCGCGGCGGCACCGCGTCCGTGGAACGCGGTGGTCCCGCCCCCGTGGAACGCGGTGGTCCCGCCCCCGTGGAGGACCTGGCGGCGATGGCCACCGCACCGGCGTTCGCGGCGGCCTTCGACACGGTCGGCGGCGCGTCCTGCGTCCGGGCCCCGTGGGGTTTCGCGCCCGCCGCCGACGCCCCGAGCACCGACGCTCCGAACGCCGACGCCGCCCTGGAGAACGCCCGGTGAGCACACCCGACCACCACTCGGCCGTCCACACGCCTGCGGAGAACCGATGACCTGGACCTCGTCCAACGGACTGGAGCTGTGCGACCTCGTCCCGACCGACCTGCGCGCGCGGTGGACCGCGCGCGGCTGGTGCCCGGGCCGGGACCTGTACACCCTCTTCCACGAGCACGCGCTCGCGCACCCCGGACGCGACGCCGTCATCGACGACCGCGGCACACTCGACTACGCCGGGCTGGACGCCGCCGTGCGCCGCGCCGCCGCCGCGCTGGCCGCCGGGGGAACCGGGGAGCGGGACGTCGTCGGCGTCCTGCTGCCCAACGGACGCGAGGCCGTCGTGGCCGAACTCGCCGTCGCCGCCGTCGGCGCGGTCGCGCTGCCCGTCCCCGACGGCCGCTCCCCGGCCGACGTGCGCGGCCTGCTGGCCCGGTCCCGGGCCGCCGACCTCGTCACCACCCCGGAGCGGGCCGCACGGATCCGCCGCACGGACCTGCCGCGCCTGCGCCGGGTGTGGTCGTTCGGCCCGGCCCGCCCCGGGACGCGCAGCCTGGACCGGCCCGACACCGGGACGGTCCGGGACTGGCGTCCCGCGCGGCCCGACCCCGAGTCCCCGGCCCGCGTCCTGGTCTCCTCCGGCTCGGAGGGCGAACCCGGCATGGTCGCCTACAGCCACAACGCCATGGCGGGCGGCCGGGGCAACTACGTGGCGGCGCTGCACACCGGACCCGGTCCCATGCGCAACCTGGTCCTGGTCTCCCTGGCCTCCTCCTTCGGCTCCTGCGGGGTGCCGGTGACCCTGGCCCGGCTCGGCGCGACACTGGTGGTCCTGCCCCGCTTCGACCCGGCCGCCGCGCTGCGCGCGATCGAGCGGCACCGCCCCACCCACCTGATCGGGGTGCCCACCATGCTGCGGCGGATCGCCGCGCTGCCCGAGCGGGCCGACACCTCGTCCCTGCGCGCGGTGGTGGCCAGCGGCGCACCGCTGCACCGGGAGGTCCGCGACGCCTGCGCCGCCCGCTTCGAACGGCCCGTGGTCAACGTCTACGGCTCCACCGACGGGGTCAACTGCCACACCGGCCGCCGCCCCGAGGCGTGGGAGCCCGGCCTGTCTGGAGTTCCCGCCCCCGACGTGGCCGAGGTGAGCATCCGCGATCCGCGGGGGCTCCCGGTTCCGGAGGGGGAGACCGGCGAGATCTGGGCGCTGGGTCCGATGACACCGCTGTGCCACGTCGCCGCGCCCGGCCTGGACGCCGAGCGGCGGGCCCCGGGCGGGTGGGTGCGCACCGGCGACCTGGGCCGGCTGGACCCCGACGGCGCGCTGCGGGTGGTGGACCGCCTGCGCCGGACGGTGATCCGGGGCGGCGTCAACATCTTCCCGGCCGAGGTGGAACGCGAACTCGGCGCCCACCCCGCCCTCGCCGAGGCCCACTGCGTCCCCGTCCCCGACCCCGACCTGGGCGAGCGCATGTGCGCCTGCGTGTCCCCCGCCGAGGGAGCCGCCGCGCCCTCCCCGCAGGAGCTGGTCGCCTTCCTGCGCGACGAACGCGGCCTGGACGTCCGTGCGTTGCCCGAACACGTGGTCGTGCTGCCCGAACTGCCGCTCGGCCCGACCGGGAAGGTGTGCACGGCCACCCTGGCCCGCGTCGCGGCCGAGGCCGTCGCCGCGCACCGTCCGCCGTCCCGACCGGCCGGACCGACCCGACCGGCCGGACCGACCCGACCGGCCCCGACGATCCGACCGACCGACCCGACACCGAAGGGGAAACCGGTGACCGACACCGCCGCCGAGGACCAGCGTTACGTCTTCGACAACCACAGCGAGCACGCCTTCGACCAGCACCGCTTCCTGGCCGCCGCCTACGACCCGATGACCACCGAACGCCTGGAGCAGACCGATGTCGGGCCGGGGTGGAACTGCCTGGAGGTGGGCGCGGGGGGCGGCAGCGTCGCGCTCTGGCTGGCCGACCGGGTCGCTCCGGGCGGGAGCGTGCTGGCCACTGACATCAAGCCCGAGCGCATCCCCGCCACCGAGGGCCTGGAGGTCGTCCGGCACGACGTGGTCCGCGACCCGCTGCCCGAGGCCGCCTTCGACCTCATCCACTCACGGCTGGTGCTGCTGCACATCCCGGAGCGGATCGCGGTCCTGGACCGTCTGGTGCGTGCCCTCAAGCCCGGTGGCGTGCTCCAGCTCGACGAGTTCGACATCACCTACGGTCCGGCGCTGCTCATGCCCGACGCCGAGTCCCAGAAGCTCTACGAGGAGTTCCAGGAGGCCAAGACCCGGCTGATGATCCGCGCCGGAGCCGACCCGGCCTGGGGCCGCAACGCCGCCGAGGCGATGCGCCGCGCGGGCCTGGTCGACGTCGACCCCCGGCCCCGTCTGGAGTTGTGGGAGGCCAACTCTCCCGGCGTACACCTGATCGCGCACCACACGCGGCACCTGCGCGACGCCTTCGTGGACGAGGGGATGACCGACGAGCGGCTCGCCCAGGTGCGCGCGCTCCTGGCCGACCCGTCCTTCCGGGCCTGCTCCTGCGCGATCTACTCGGTCCAGGGCCGCCGCCCCCTCTGACGGGGCGCACGCCGTCTGTCGGCGGTGGCGGCTAGGTTGCCCGTGTACGAAAGCGCGGGTTCGAGGAGGGGCGGCCATGGCTGGGACACCGAGACGAGTCGACCGCGGGAGCAGGACCGTCCGCGCCTCCGCGGCGGCGGTCTACGCGGCGATGACCGAACCGGACGCCCTCGCGGCCTGGCTGCCGCCGGAGGGCATGACCGGCCGGATCGACCGCTTCGAGCCGTGGCCCGGAGGCGGGTACCGCATGGTGCTGACCTACCTCGACCCGGAGGCGGGGCACGGCAAGACCTCGCAGACGGAGGACGTCACCGAGGTCGCCTTCGCCGAGCTGGTGTCCGGTGAGCGGGTCGTGCAGCGGATCGACTTCGAGTCGCCGGACCCCGACTTCGCCGGGACGATGACGATGACCTGGACCCTCACCGCGAATCCGGAGGGCACCCTGGTCAGCGTCGAGGCCGCCGACGTGCCCCGGGGCATCGATCAGGCCGTCCACGAGCAGGCCCTCGCCTCGTCCCTGGCCA